>DATLVJ010000216.1:0-10827 GCA_035577585.1 Candidatus Limnocylindrales bacterium | reverse complement strand
GCATTCGGTGGAAAGCAGCCAGAACAAGCTTGGCGAATTGAACCAAATTCTGCAGGAAACGGTCGCCGGCAACCGCGTCGTGAAAGCGTTTGGCATGGAGGATTTCGAGATCGGAAAGTTTCGCGCCGCGGCAAAGCGCCTGCTGCGCGAGACGATGCGGTGGGTTCGCGCACAGGTGATCAGCTCGCCGCTGATGGATTTGCTGCTTCCCATCGTCATCTCATTGCTCCTTCTCTATGCGCGCGACAAAATTCGCCACGAGCAACTCACCATCGGCTTGTTCTTCACCTTTCTTTATGCGCTCCTTAAGTCGTACGAACCCGTGAAGCGCTTGGGCGCGGTCTACCAGCAGCTTCAGCAGGCCCAGGGCGCCACAACTCAGGTTTTCGCCTATCTCGACATGAAAGAAGAAGAGCGGGACGCGCCCGACGCAAGGGAACTGCCGCCCTTCTCCCGTGAAATCGAATTCGAGAACGTGAGTTTTTCCTACGACACCACACTCATCCTGCGTGATATCCGTTTTTCCGCGAGCAAAGGCGAACTGGTCGCGTTCGTCGGTTCCAGCGGTGCAGGGAAAACCACGCTGGTGAATTTGATTCCACGCTTCTATGAAGTGACTTCCGGGTCGATTCGGGTGGATGGCCGGGATATCCGCACCGTGAAGCTGGGTTCCCTCCGCGGACAGATCGCCATGGTCGCGCAGGAGAATATTCTTTTCTACGACACGGTGTGGAACAACATCTGCTACGGACAACCCAATGTGAGCCGCGAGCGCGTGGTGCAGGCAGCGCAGGCAGCGCTGGCGCACGATTTTATTCAGGAACTTCCGCAGGGCTACGACACGCTGATTGGCGAGCGTGGCACGCGGCTGAGCGGCGGGCAGCGCCAGCGCATCGCGATTGCGCGCGCGATTCTGAAAGATTCGCCGATCCTGATCCTGGATGAAGCGACTTCCGAACTCGACTCCGAATCCGAACTCTACGTCCAAAAGGCGCTCGGCAACCTGATGGTAGGGCGCACCACGTTTGTGATCGCCCATCGCTTGGGAACTATCCGCAAAGCCGATAAAATTCTAGTGCTGGAGGATGGGCAGATTCGCGAGAGCGGTACGCACGCGGAACTGCTGGCCCGGGGCGGAAGCTACGCGCGGCTGCACGATTTGCAGTTCGCCGATCAGGATGCAGTCACCCCGGCGGGCGCAGCCTCCACCGAACCCATGAAATCAGGCAATCCCACATGACCCCAAAGACCGGAACCGAAGCACGACACGAAGTCCCCGCAAAACTTGAATGCCGCTCCATGACGGGCTATGCCATGGTGCGCGGCGAGCACGACGGCTGGGCGATTCGCATCAGCGTGAAAAGCGTGAATCACCGCTTTCTGGACATCAAGCTGCGCATGCCGGATTCGTTGGAGCCGTACGAACTGCGATTGCGCCAGGCGGTGAAGAATCGCATCCATCGCGGGCACATTGATCTTCACATCAACGTGGAACCCGGCGAAGCAGCGCCCGTACACGTGAACCGCGAGTTGCTGCAGGCGTATTTGCGCGCCGCGGATGAGCTGCGGCAACAGACCGGCGCGAAAGCTGATCTGGATCTTGTTTCGTTATTGCGTTTGCCCGGCGTGATCGGCGGGTTGGCGCCGGCGCTGCCGGATTCGGAAGAAGAGCAGGAAGCGCTCGGCAAGGTGCTGGAGTCCATGCTGACCGACGCAGTGTCGAAAATGGACGAGATGCGCCGCACGGAAGGCCGCCACCTGACGGAAGAACTTCGCGCGCGGCTGGCGCGGATTTCGGAACAGACGGATCAGGTTCGCGAGCTGATGGAAACGCTGCGGCCGGCATTTGCACGGCGGTTGGAATCGCGCCTGAAGGAATTGCTGAACGGTGCGCAAATCGATTCCGGGCGGCTGGCGCAGGAAGCGGCGCTGCTGGCCGAACGCAGCGACATCAGTGAAGAACTGGACCGGCTGCGGAGCCACCTGCAGCAATTCACGAAACTGCTGGACGGCGCGGGGGAACTCGGCAAGAAACTCGACTTCCTGTTGCAGGAGATGCACCGCGAAGCCAACACCATGCTTTCGAAAACCCCGGGCGTGGAGAGTGAGGCGCTGGCCATCACCGGACTGTCGCTGGAAATCAAATCGGAGATAGAAAAATTGCGCGAACAGGTCCAGAACATCGAATGAGCGAATTCAAGCAAATTGATCCGCTGGTTCTGATTTTTTCCGGGCCTTCGGGTTCCGGCAAATCCACGCTGGTGCAGAGAGTGCTGGAGCTGCCGGGAACGATGCCCAGTGTGTCATGTACCACCAGGCCACGCAGGGCGACTGAGGCCAGTGGAAAATGTTATGATTTCGTCAC
Source organism: Candidatus Limnocylindrales bacterium (assembly GCA_035577585.1). Lineage (GTDB taxonomy): Bacteria > Acidobacteriota > Terriglobia > Acidiferrales > UBA7541 > Acidiferrum. Next base: position 8,462 of record DATLVJ010000216.1, on the reverse strand, counting down.
GTCGGAGCAATTCGACGCGATGGTCGCCCGGGGCGAGTTTCTCGAGTACGCGCGCGTCTTTGGCAAGCATTCCTACGGCACGCCCAAGAAGTGGCTCGACGAATCCCGCAGCAAAGGAATCGACCTGGTCCTGGAGATCGACGTCCAGGGCGCGGCACAGGTGAAGCAAAAGTTGCCTGAGTCCGTGGCAATCTTTATACTTCCTCCCTCGCGCCAGGAGCTGGAGCGGAGGCTGCGCAGCCGCGGTATGGACGCGGACGAGGAAATCGCGCGGCGTCTGGCAAAGGCCAAGGGCGAGATCGAGTTGGCGGAAAAGTTTTACGATTTTTGTGTGGTGAACGACGACGTGGAGCGAGCGGGACGCGAAGCACAGGCCATTGTTACGGCCCTGCGCTGCTCGAGCCTGCGGCGCCGCGAAGTGGTGAAGAAAGTTCTGGGATCATTTGGAGGGTAAGACACTCATGACCGTGCAAACCAAAGCTCCCGAAAGCCAGTTTGCGTATGTTGTCCTGGCAGCGCGTCGCGCCCGGCAGATCATGGCGGGAGCGCCGCCGATGCTGGAAAACCCGCGTACGCAAAAGGCCACGCGAATCGCGTGTGACGAAGTGAACCACGGATTAATCGAATACGATTTCACTGAGGCGTTTCCCAGTGAAGAGGAAAGGGAGAACGCGAAGCGGCGCAAGTAGCGCGCCCGCGAAGTCTCCATGCGCATTACCCTCGGCGTTACCGGCGGAGTTGCGGCTTACAAGTCCGCGGAACTCGTTCGACGGCTGCAGACCGAGGGGCACACCGTCCAGGTGGTGATGACGCGGGCTGCGCGCGAGTTCGTCACTCCACTTACCTTTGCCGCGCTCAGCGGCCAAAAAGTGATCACCGATTTGTTTACGGGTGGGGAATCCGGCGACGCGAATCTGGAATCCGCCATCGAGCACATTGCCGTGGCGCAGCGGACGGACCTGCTGCTTGTGGCTCCGGCGACGGCCGATACACTGGCGAAGTTTGCGCGCGGTCTGGCGGACGATTTTCTTTCCACACTTTATCTCGCTTCCACGGCGCCGGTTGTGCTGGCTCCCGCGATGAACGTGAACATGTGGCAGCATCCGGCGACGCAGGAGAACCTGGCAATGCTGCGGAAGCGCGGCGTGCAGGTTGTGGAGCCGGGCGAAGGGTATCTGGCCTGCGGAATGACCGGGCCGGGGCGGCTGGCGGCGCAGGAGGAAATTCTCAAGGCGGTGCGGGAAGTTGTGGAGGCGCGGCAGGATTTGGCAGGGGAGACGGTGCTGGTGACCGCGGGGCCGACTTGCGAGGACCTTGATCCGGTTCGATTCATAAGCAATCGCTCGTCTGGAAAGATGGGCTATGCGGTGGCCGAATCGGCGGCGCGGCGCGGGGCGAAAGTGATTCTGATCAGTGGACCGACGGCGCTGGAGACTCCGGAAGGGGTCGAGCGCATTGATGTTCGAACGGCGGAAGAAATGCTGCGGGCGGCGCAGTCGCGATTTGCGCCGGTTTCGATTGCAATTTTTGCGGCGGCGGTTGCGGATTACCGTCCGGCCGAGCCGGCCACAACCAAGATCAAACGGAAGAATGAGGCGCTGACGATTCGGCTGGAGCCCAATCCGGATATTCTGGCCACGATGGCGAAAGAAAAGGGCGAGCGCCTGGTGGTGGGCTTTGCGGCGGAGACGGAACATGTGGCGGAAAACGCGCGCAAGAAGCTCACCGCAAAGAATGCGGACCTGATTGTAGCGAATGACGTGACTGCCGAAGGGGCCGGATTCGACGTAGACACGAACATTGTGACAATCTTTTCGCGCGACGCACGCGATTTGCCCCTGCCGCGGATGACCAAAACGGAAGTTGCGCAGCGGATTCTCGACGAAGTATTGCGGCTGCGCGGCGTGCTTCGCAGCAAACCCGCTTCCCACCGCGCCGGCGACTGAACCCATCATGCCCGAACGTTTCCCCGCATCGTTACAGCAGAAAATCGAAGACCGCCTCCGCTACTACGAAGACCTGGGTATCCGATTGTTCTACACGGATCGCGGCCCGGGCGGCGCGAACTTTGCGGCATCGCAAGAGGCTGTTTCCACTCCGTTGCCCACCCCTATTTCTGAGGAGACCGCCTTGCCGAAGACCATGCCGAAGCCCGCGCCTGCAAAGATCGCTTCCGTGGCGGCGCATCCTCCTTTGGTCGTGCCTCCCCCTGTTCCCTCACTTTTTGAAACTAGTGAGAAATTGAAGGATGAGACGCTGCTGAAGATCCGCGAAGACCTGGGCGAATGCACTCGCTGCAAGCTGCATAAGGGCCGCAACAAAATTGTGTTCGGAGATGGAAACCCCAGGGCGGAACTCGTTTTCGTCGGGGAAGGCCCCGGTGCGGATGAAGACGCGCAGGGCTTGCCGTTTGTCGGACGCGCGGGAAAACTTTTGACGCAGATGATCGAGGCTATGGGCCTGCAGCGTAAGGACGTGTACATCTGCAACGTGGTGAAATGCCGGCCGCCGGAAAATCGCGCGCCGGAGCCGGACGAGGTCGCGGCCTGCTCGCCGTTCCTGATCCGGCAGATCGATTCGATTCATCCCAAAGTGATCGTTTGCCTTGGCGCCACCGCCGCGAAAACGATTCTCAACACCACGCGCGGCATCTCGCAGTTCCGCGGTGAATGGCTCGAATGGCGGGGCCACAAGCTGATGGCCACGTATCACCCCGCGTATCTGCTGCGGAACCCTCCCGCGAAAGCCGACGTTTGGAAGGACCTGCAGAAAGTCATGGCCGAGCTTGGCCTGCAGTTGCCCAAAAAATCCAAGTCCTGAATCGTATTGCCCACAAGAATGATTCCATAAGTCCTGGAAAAATCCGGCCAAGTGTCATCCTGAGGCTATCCGACGAGGATAGCCGAAGGACCTCAGCGCTGGCGGGTACGCGTGATTTAAGTTGAGATCCTTCGGGGCGCAAAAAGCGCGCCGCTCAGGATGACAACTGTCTTTTTGAAGGATGATTATATGCAAAACCCAATTTGAGAAAGGTGTGAGAGCATCCTACCATGGGAATTCTTTTAGGCCTGGCCACCGCGCTCTCTTGGGGATCCGCGGACTTATTTGCACGGTTCGCCACTCGCCGGATCGGCACATTCCGAACCATGTTGTACATGCAGATGTGCGGATTCTGCTTGGTAACGCTGGCGATGCCGCGCCTCGGAGGCTGGGGACATCTCTTCGATGGCTCTGGCTGGCAGCCGTGGGCTTGGGGCATCCTCGCCGGCGTTCTGAACACGTTTTCGACGCTGGCGCTCTATCGCTCGTTTGAAATTGGAAAGCTGTCGATTGTTGCGCCGATTTCCGCGTGCTATCCGGTGCTGACGATGGTGCTTTCGGCATTCACCGGGGAGCGGCTAACACCGTTGCGCCTGGGCGGCCTGGCGCTGACGATTGCGGGGGTGGTAGTGGTGGCGCGCGGCGAGCAGGAGCCGAGCGACGCGAATACAATCGACGAGCAGATGCAGCCGGCAAAGAAGCGGTTGGGGGTGAATTGGGCGATCTTCTCCGCTGCTTGTTTCGGGGTAATGTTCTGGCTGCTTGGATTGCGAGTGGTACCGCTGCTTGGGAGCGCGCCCTCGGTGTGGATTATTCGCCTGACGAGTGCTCTGACCACGGCGCTGGTGATGCTGCTCGCGGGACAATCGCGGGCGCTCCCCCCGCGGCGCGATATGCCGATGCTTCTCGGCGTGGGCATGCTCGACACTTGCGCCTACGTTTTCAATAACTACGGCATGGCGCATGAACAGACATCGGTGGTCAGCGTGCTCGCATCCCTCTACGGGGCTGTAACCGTCGCTTTGGCTGCGCTGCTGCTGCGCGAAAAAGTCACCGCGTCCCAGTGGCTCGGCATCGTCGCGATTTTCATCGGGATCATTCTGATCAGCCGCTGACGCGAGCAGCACCTTGTGGAACAGTCACTCTTGACTGTGATCGTCGCCCTGTTTCCAAGTTCCGGGATTTTTTGCGTGCCTCGCGCTGCTGCTACACTACCCACGGCATGTCCGCTTCCTTCTGCAACGTCGCGCTTCCGGTTCCGCTCCGCAACACATTCACTTATGCCATACCCAAAGAGCTGTGCGCTCAGGTGCAGCCCGGTTCCCGCGTGCTGGTGCCTTTCCGAAAGAAATCTCTGGTTGGAGTTGTAGTCGAACTGGCGGAGGTGGCGCCGGCGAATACGAGGATCCGCGAACTCACGAAAGTTCTCGACCTGGTTCCCGCGTTGACGCCGAAGCTGATCGAGTTGGCCCACTGGATTGCCGGCTACTATCTGGCGCCCATCGGTGAAGTGTTTCGGGCGATGCTGCCACCGGTCACGGAACTGACGGCGCGGCGGCAAATTGTGTTAACGGATGTGGGAAAAGCGCTCGCCACTGAATTGAAACAGGGAAACTTTCTGACCGAGTTGTCGGGGAGCGAAGCCGAATTCCTGCAGAAGCTACTTGTGAAGAAGGGCGTCCTGCAGTTCACTTCACATCCGAAGCTTGGAATCGAACTGAATGCACTGCAGCGGCTGCAGCGGCGCGGCTACATCCAAATCCAGGAGACGGTGCAGGGCCGCAAGCGCAAAGTCCACAACGTGATCGCTTGGAAGGGCAGGGAAGGTGAAGCGCAGAATCAACTTGCCGAAAAAGAAGCGCGTATCCGTGCGCTGCTCGAAACAGAGCGCGGTCCATTGCCCCTGCCGCAGTTGCTGAAGCTTGCGGGTGTTTCGCGGGCGCTGATCGAACGCATGCTGCGCGATGAATTGCTGGAAAGTTGGGAAGAGGCGATCGACCCGGCCGAAGACCCGTTCGACCTTGGCTATGCGCCACCCGCGCACACTCTGAACGAATCGCAGGAGCGGGCATTTGGCGCAATTCGCGCGCGGTTCGAGCTTGGCGAGTTTGGTGTGCAGTTGATTCACGGCGTCACCGGGAGCGGGAAGACGGAGGTGTACCTGCGCAGCGTGCAGGAGACGCTAGCGCGCGGGAAGACAGCGATCGTGCTGGTGCCGGAGATTGCGCTGACGCTCTGGATCGGGCGGCAATGCCGGGCGTGGTTTGGCGCGCATTTTGAGGGCGTCGCCGTGCTTCATTCGGCGCTCAGCGAGGTGGAGCGAGCACGCGAATGGTGGCGCGTGCGAAATGGACAGGCGCGCGTTGTGGTTGGCACCCGCTCGGCGGTATTTGCGCCGCTCGAAAACCTCGGCCTCGTGATTGTCGACGAAGAGCAGGAAAACAGCTTCAAGCAGGAAGAAACGCCGCGGTACCACGGCCGCGACGTCGCGATCGTTCGGGCGAAACTCGAAAATGCCGTCGCGCTGCTGGGTTCCGCAACCCCGGCCCTCGAGACCTATCACAATGCCACCAGCGGCAAGTACGAACTGCTAACCATGGCGTCGCGCGTGGAAAATCGCTCGCTGGCAGCGGTGGAGATTGTGGACCTGCGCACCGAATTCCAGCAGACGCATCAGACCAGCCCGATTTCGAAGATTCTGCACGACGGCATCGCTGAATGCCTTTCGTTCAACACTCAGGCGCTGATTCTGATCAACCGCCGCGGCTACTCGTGGTCGGTGCTGTGCCGGAGTTGCGGCGCCTCCGTGCAGTGCGCCAATTGCAGCATCTCGATGACCCACCACAAAAGCCGTAACCGCCTGGAATGCCACTACTGCGGGTTCGTCCAGGCGGTGCCGAAGACCTGTCCGAAATGTGATTCGAAGTACGTTTATTTTTTTGGCGAAGGCTCGGAGCACCTTGAAGAGCGCTTGCGCAAGGAATTTCCCGGCGCACGAATCGCGCGGCTGGACCGCGATGCTGTCCGCACCAAGCAGCAATATCAGGAAACGCTGGGCGCGTTTGCCGGCGGCGCGCTGGACATTCTTGTCGGCACGCAAATGCTCGCAAAGGGCCACGATTTCCAACGCGTCACGCTGGTCGGTGTGATTTCCGCGGATTCCTCGCTGACGCTTCCTGACTTTCGTGCCGCAGAGCGAACTTTTCAACTTCTAACGCAAGTGGCCGGGCGCGCGGGCCGCGGGGAACTTCCCGGACGCGTGCTCATCCAAACCTACTATCCCGAGCACTACGCGATTCAGGACGCGGTCCGCCAGGACTATCTTTCCTTCTACGAACGCGAACTGCACTTCCGCCGGATGATGGCCTATCCGCCCTTCACCTCGCTGGCCAACGTAATCGTGCGCGATACGAACCTGGAAAATGCAATTCGCTGGTCGCGCCGGCTTTCGGGATATTTTTCGCCGTCGGACGGAAAGGGAATCCGGATTCTGGGGCCAGCTTCCGCGCCGCTCGCACGCCTCAAGAAAGAGCATCGTTTCCAGTTTCTGCTTAAATCACCGAAACGCTCGGTTATAACCAAACTTCTCACTGGAGCACTCTCTTTCTGCGATACCAACGAAATCCCACAGACCGCCGTTCTGGTGGATATGGACCCACTCTCGTTGTTGTAGTCTCGCCGCGGAGTCTGATGTGCCGGTCGCTCCCATAGGCCCGGCAGAGGGCCCTCCATTCGAATGCAACCTCCAAAAACCACGTTTTTGTTGGGCTTTCTTCAAAAATGTCGGCGCGCCGACATGAAATCCCACCGGCAGCCCTTCCCCCTATCAGGCCTGGAGCACCCTTCGTTGCATGCCAAAATGGCGTCGGGATTCATACCGGAGGCTGGCGACGCAGAGGGTAGTCTCCCGCTACAATCCGAGTGCTGGGGAAATTGCTGTTTTCGAACTGAGGACCATCATGGAACAAACGCTACAGCAGACAACTGCACTTCTCGGCCGTACCCCCGCCTCTCTCAATGCATTTTTGCGCGAGTTGCCGGATTCGTTGACACACCAGAATGAAGGAGGCGACACGTGGAGTCCCTATGACATCGTCGGCCACCTCGTTTACGCCGAGCGCACCGATTGGATGCCGCGCGTGAAAATGATTCTGGAATTCGGCGAGACTCGGGCGTTTGAGAAATTTGACCGTTTGGGACAGGTAAGAGAGAGCCAGGGCAAATCGCTCGGGCAATTGCTGGATGAATTTGTTCGGGTCCGCGCGGAGAACTTGAACGAATTACGCGCGTTGAATTTACAGAACGAAGACCTCAACCGGCGCGGGCGGCATCCCTCGCTTGGCGTCGTCACGTTGTCCCAGTTGCCGGCAACCTGGGCCACGCACGATTTGACCCATCTCCATCAACTCTCAAGAACTATGGCCCACCAGTACCGCGATGCCGTCGGCCCGTGGAGCGCATATCTGGGTGTGCTGAAATGCGCCGGCCACAGTTCGTCTTAGCGAATCACCGAACTTCGCGGCGGCTCCAGAAAAAATAGCCGGGCAGGCCGAGGAGCATTAACGCGATCGCGACCAGCAGAAACGTGAATTCTTGCGGATCTTTCACCGCGGCGTAAATTGCATTCCCCACGATGGCCAGCGCTGCAAGCACGAAGAGCAGTGGGGTGAACGGATAGCCGGGAACACGAAAGGGGATTGGTTTTCCAGCGTTCGCCCGGCGAATCGGAAAAATGCTTGCCGCGCCGAGCCCATAAAAAATCCAACCGATGAAAATTGCGCCGCCGGCCAGTTTCGCGAATCCCGCCGCGGATGCCAGCACGCACGACCACGCCCCCAGCGCCAGGATGGCCGCCGCGGGCGTGCCGAAGCGTGGATCGACTTCCGCAAGTTTCTTGAAAAACAGATTGTCGTTAGCCATGGCAAAGAAAACGCGCGGCGCGGTCAGCATGACGCTGTTCGTGGAGCTGAACGTGGAGATCAGAATCATGGCCGCGACGAGTTTGCCTGCCCATGGACCGAGCACTGCGCGGGCCGCGGTGGCGGCGATCGCGTCGCTTGCAGCGGCCCCCGTTGGGCCCAGTGCCACCAGATAGGCCACCACTGCGAACAGATAAAGACCAATCAAAATCAAGGAGCCGAACAGAAAGGTTCGCGGAAAACAGCGCTGGGGGTTCAGCACTTCGCCGGCGCTGTAGGTTCCAAACTGCCAGCCTTCATAGGCCCACAGCACGGTGATCATCGCCAGTCCGACTCCAGAAAAAAGCGCGTATCCGCTTTGAGAACTGCCGAGCGCGGCGGGAATCCCGGCTGTGTGCGTTCCTTTTGAAAAGCCCAGGACCAGCAGGACGCTGCCGAGAACGACGATGAGCCCGACTTTGATGATCGTCGTAACGTTTTGGAGGTCGGAGCTTTTTCGCGTCCCCCAGACGTTGACGCCGGTGACGACGGCGATCATGAGAATGGTGACCTGCGCTGCGCCTAGAGGCGAGAGGGGGATGATCTCCTGCAGGTAAGTGGTGAACGCGTGCGCCAGTGCGGCAATCGTCGCGCTGGCAATCACCAGAAACAAGCACCAGCCATACAGGAACGCGGGTAGCCGCCCAAACCCGTCGCGGATGTAACAATACAATCCGCCCGCTT
>DATLVJ010000215.1:0-3608 GCA_035577585.1 Candidatus Limnocylindrales bacterium | reverse complement strand
CGGGTGAGGGCCATGGCGGCGACGGAGTTTGCGCTGGGCGTTGGAGAATCCTGGAACGGTTTGCGGCGAACCTCGAGGCCGCCCATTGCGGGAGCGTCGAAGGCGCGATCGAAGAAGCCGCCGTTTTCGGCGTCGCCGTATTTTTCGATAGCGAGGTCCATGGTGCGCTGGGCCGCGCGGAAATATTTGGCGTCGAGCGTGGCTTCGTAGGTATCAAGTAGCGCCAGCACGCCGAAAACCTGGTCGTCGAGTGAACCGCGGAGCGCCGGGCCGCCGATGCGATGAGCAAAACCGTTTTCTTCGCTCCAGGCTTCGCGCAACATGCGCTCGATCGTTTTCAGAGCAAAGCTCCCGGAACTTGCGGCAAGTTCGCCTACCAGCACGCGGGTTGCGTTGAAGTACGTTGAGACAAACATTGCGTTCCAGCTAACGTACATCGTTTTGTCGATGAAGGGCGTTGGCCGGGGAATGCGCGCGGCCAGCAGTTTGCGTTTGGCGGCGGTGATGGTGAGGCGGACGGCGGATTCGTCGAGGCCGAGCGACTTGGCAATCTCCGCGGCGGGGCGGGCGATCCACAACACGTTCTTCTCGGGGTTGTGGTGCATTTCACCGTGAGCTTCGACGTCGTAATACAGTCCCATGACGCGGGATTCGTCAGGAGATAGTGCCGCTCGCAGTTCCGCGAGCGTCCAGGTGAAATAGTCGCCGTCGTCGTCGAGGGAATAGTCGGCATCCTGGCTACCGTAAAATCCGCCGTTTGCCTGATCGGAGAGTTCCTGATTCACCCAGTTGATGATGCCTTCGGCCGTTTCTTTCAAAAATGGATTGCGTGTCGCTTGCCAGCCGTGGAGAAAATTCCGCAAGAGCTCCGAATTGTCGTAGCTCATTTTTTCGAAGTGGGGGACGAGCCAGCGTTCGTCGACAGAGTAGCGGTGGAAGCCGCCGGCGAGCTGATCGTAGACGCCGCCTTTGGCCATTTTTTCGAGAGTGGTTTCGGCCATGGCGAGGAGATGCTTTTCGCCGGTCTGGCGGAAACGCTCAAAGAGAAGATCGACTGCGGAGGCGTGGGGGAATTTCGGGGCTTTGCCGAAGCCTCCGTTGCGGAGATCGAAAAGCTGCGTCAGCGAGCTGATCTGCGAATCAATGACGCCGAGATCGAATTCGGCATGCGCACCGGCGAAGGCTTCCGCTTTGGCCACTGCTTCGGCGAGCGCGACGGAAGTTTTCAGGAGCTCATCGCGCTTGTTCTGGTAGGCATCGGCGACGGCGAGCAGAATGCGGCGGAAGCCAGGGCGGCCGCCGGTGTCCTCCGGCGGAAAATACGTGCCTCCGAAAAATGGTTTGCCGTCGGGCATCAGGAACCCGGTAAGCGGCCAGCCACCCTGGCCGCTGATGGCGCTGATGGCGGACTGGTAGCGGGAATCGACGTCGGGGCGTTCGTCGCGGTCCACCTTCACGGGAACGAAATGTTCGTTGATGATCTTGGCGATGGCGGGATTTTCGTAGCTCTCGCGGTCAATGACGTGGCACCAGTGGCACCAGACCGCGCCGATGTCGAGGAGGATGGGTTTGTCCTGAGTTTTCGCGAGGCTGAAGGCGTCTTCGCCCCATTCGTACCAGTTGATGGGCTGGTGGGCGGCGGAACGAAGATAGGGGCTGGTGGAATCTTTTAGTCGGTTTTCGGTGGTCATGTTTGGTCGTCGAAATTCGGCCTCTAGGAGAAACGGCCCGCCTCGGAAGGCGGGCCCTACAAAAATCGCGCCAGCAAAAGGCGCGCCTCGAAAAGGAGCCGCTCCAGCGGCAGGCTGGGCCACCTTAAGGTGGCCGCTACGAGATCACTGCAAGTGCGTGCCGGGGCCGAGATCGCGCGGGTCCAGGGGCTTGCGGCCGGAGTAGCCTTCGTCCTGCCGGTGGTAATAGCGGATGCGGTCTTCGCCGAGTTTCCAGCACAGGTAGACTTCCTGGTTGTCCACGATGGCCGGGAAATCGAGGAGGCCGACATCGAGATCCTTGATGAGGCAGCCAGTGGAAAGAATTTTCTCCAGGTTGCTCTTCATCACTTCGGCGAGGTTTTGATGGTCCATGCGCTTTTCCGCGAGCTTTGCGTAAGGTACCAGCACGCCACCCATCATCATGATGCGCGTGGAGACGGCGTTTAAGTCCTGCTCGAGCACCGAAAGCTTTTTGCGCGCGCCGATGGCTTCGATCAGGAACGGCTCGAGTTCCTGGCGGGTGCGTTCCGCCTCGGTGAGGGTGAACAAGCGCTGGGGTTGCTCTGGCTGTTCTTCGCGCTCGTCGTCGTGGTCTTCCGGCATACTTTTCCGTCCGTTCCCGGGCAACTTGGGTCTATGGCAAGGATAACATGCAGTGGAGCGAGAGTTTGGGGAAGAGCGGCCGGCGGGATGGTCTAGCCGCCGATGAAGACCATGGTGCGCGAGGGCGGCTGAAAGCCCGGCTCGTTGATGCGGTGGCCGGCTTCTTTTTCGGTGACCATGGTGCGGATGCGCTCTTCGATGTCGTGGTCGGAGGCGCCGTTGCGAAGAAGGGCGCGGAGATCGTGGTCGTCCTTGCTGAAGAGGCAGGTACGCACCTTGCCGTCGGCGGTGAGGCGAATGCGCGAGCAATGGCCGCAGAAAGGTTGCGTGACCGGGGCGATCAGGCCGATCTCGCCGGGGGCGCCGTCGACAAATTTATATTTGCGCGCGGTCTCGCTTTTCGCGTGCGGAATCTGGACCAGCGGCCATTGGGCATGGATGCGACGGTAAACTTCGTCGGCGGGGACCATCAGTTCGCGTGACCAGTGGCGGTCGGCGTCCAGCGGCATGAACTCGATGAAGCGCATGATTACGCCGCGGTCGCGGGCAAATGCGGCGAAGGCTTCCACTTCGTCCTCGTTGAAGCCGCGGACGAGGACGGCGTTGATTTTCGCGGGACCGAGAGGCGAGTTCTGGGCGGCGTCGATGCCGCGCATCACGGAGTCGTAGGTGCGGGTGCGGGTGATTTTTTCAAACTTGATGGGATCGAGCGAATCGAGGCTGATGTTGATGCGGTGCAGGCCGGCGGCGATCAGGGACGGGATGCGTTCGGCCAGGAGGTGGCCGTTGGTGGTCATGGAAATGTCCGCGACACCCAGTTCGTTCAGCTTGCTCAGGAAGGCTTCGGCACCCGCGCGGACCAGGGGTTCACCGCCGGTGATGCGCATTTTCTGAATGCCGAGGCTCACAAAGATGCTCGCCAGGCGTTCGAGTTCGGGCCAGGAAAGAATCTCTTCGTGCTCGCGGTAATTTTCCGGGTCGGCGGAGCGGCAATAGACGCAGCGGAAGTTGCAGCGGTCGGTGACGGAGATCCGCAGGTCGGTGATTTGGCGTCCGAACTTGTCGTGAAGCGTCATCAGCGTGGCCCCAAAAAGAAAAACCCGATTCGCGCATGGAATCGGGCTTTAGCCGGAAATCTATACATTTCCGGTGTACAGGCTCCTTTCCAAGCGCGGTTCTTATCATTCACCGCAAACGGGAGGCGCGGGCGTTTCCACCCGAACCCTCGGCAAGCCGAACTCGGCAGCCTCGCTCCGCCGCCATGGGATGTCTCTCCCGCAGGCCTACGGAGTC
>DATLVJ010000214.1:0-3755 GCA_035577585.1 Candidatus Limnocylindrales bacterium | reverse complement strand
CTCGCGCTCCAGGTCGTTGGAGTCCATAACGCGCTCGACGAGTTCCTGGTTGGCGCGGAAAATGCCACTCTGCCGGAGCATGGTGTCCACCAGCGTGGTTTTGCCGTGGTCGACGTGAGCGATGATGGCGATATTGCGAATCTCTTTGGCCATGTTGGTAAATGCGTCTTCAGACAAAAATAGCTGCTGAAACAACCAGCAGCCCGGACGAAACCTTTCTTCATCAATTCAGGTGCGGTGCTACGAACCTCTATTTTAGCAGAGGAACGCCCTGCCACCAATGGGCTCCGTGCCTCTATGGTATGCTCGCTGGGTTTCGTTCGTCATTCAGGGGGCATCGCGACAAATGAGAACTTTTGGGAATGCCTTGAGGGTTTTGGCGTTTGTTTGGGTCGTTTCCCCAGGAGTTTGGGGACAGGGGGCAGCGAAGCCCGAGTTACCAGCGCTGTTTGAGAAGAAGGAAGTGATGATCGCGATGCGGGATGGCGTGAAGTTGCATACCGAGATTTACACGCAGAAGAAGGCCAAGGAGTCGCTGCCGATTTTTCTGGAGCGTACGCCTTACGGGATTTCCGCAGCGGATAAGGGATACAGCCCAAAACTGTCCCGGTATTCGCACATGTTCGCGGACGGCTACGTGTTCGTATTTCAGGATATTCGCGGGCGGTATGGCTCCGAGGGGCAATTTGTTATGAACCGGCCGGTGCACGACGCCGGCAATCCCAAGGGAATTGACGAAAGCACGGACACCTACGACACGATCGAGTGGCTGGTGAAAAACGTGCCCAACAACAACGGCCGCGTGGGTACGGCGGGAATTTCTTATGGCGGTTTTCTGGCTGCCATGGCGCTGGTGAATCCGCACCCGGCGTTGAAAGCGGTTTCGGAGCAGGCCTGCATGGGAGACGGCTGGCTGGGAGACGACTTTTTTCACAACGGCGCGTTTCGTTTGAGTTATGGCTACGAATACGCCGCGGAAATGGAAACCACCAAGGAAAATTCCAAGTTGAAATTTGACCGCGATGACTTGTACGACTGGTATCTGCACGTCGGGCCGCTTTCGAACATCAACAAAGAGTACCTGCACGGGAAAATTCCTTCGTGGAACAGTTTTGTGGAGCATCCGGCCTACGACGAATTCTGGAAGGAGAAAGCACTGGCGCATGTCCTGCATCAGGCGACGGTGCCGAATCTGAACGTCGCGGGATGGTGGGACCAGGAGGATTTCTACGGCCCGACGGCGACGTACGCGAATCTGGAGAAAAACGATTCGGCGCACATGAACTATCTGGTCGTTGGACCGTGGAATCACGGCGGTTGGGCGCATGGCCCGGGCAATTTTTTGGGGCAGATTCCGTTCGCCAGCAACACCGGCGAGTATTTTCGGGAAAAAATAGAAGCGCCGTGGTTTGCGTACTGGCTGCACGACAAAGGCGAGTTGCCGCTGAAAGAAGCGCTGCTGTTTCAGACTGGCAGCAACATCTGGACGCGCTTCGATGCCTGGCCGCCGCGTGACACGCAACAAAAGAGCCTGTATTTCGGCGCCGACGGGAAATTGAGTTTCGACGCGCCAACAAATGAAGCAGCGGAGGCATTCGATTCCTACGTAAGCGATCCAGCAAATCCTGTGCCCTATCGCAACCGGCCCGTCGATGAAACGTACCCCTCCGATCATCCCGGCCGCTGGTACACCTGGCTGGTGCAGGACCAGCGTTTCGTCGAGAAACGCCCCGATGTGCTGAGCTGGAAGACTGACGTGTTGCAGGAGGATGTAACCCTCACTGGCCAGGTGACCGCGAAACTTTTTGCCGCAACGACGGGCTCGGACGCCGACTGGGTGGTGAAGTTGATCGACGTGTATCCCGAGAAACTGGACACCGATTGGACCCTGGCGAGCTACGAGCTGATGATCGCCGACGAAATATTCCGGGGACGCTATCGCAATTCGTATGAAAAGCCGGAAGCCATTGTGCCGGGCGAGATTACGCCGTTCACGATTGACCTGCACACCGCCGACCACGTTTTCAAGAAAGGCCACCGCATCATGGTCGAAGTGCAGAGCACGTGGTTCCCGCTCTACGACCGGAACCCGCAGAAATTCGTGCCGAATATATTCGAGGCGAAGGAATCCGACTACCAGACGGCCACGCAGAAGATCTATCGCTCGCAGAAATATGCGTCGCACGTCGAAATCGCTGTGCCCGGCGGCGTCGCTCACTGAGAGTTGTCATTGTGCTGGTGACGCAATACTTCTGTGTCACCTAACACCACTTCAACTTGTCATCCTGAGAGCCGCGTTGTTTGCGGCCCGAAGGATCTCACCTGATCAGACGAGCACAATTCCAACGTTGAGATCCTTCGACCCCGATCAGAATCGGGGCCTCAGGATGACAATCATCGCTTGATGGTTTGGCGGTGTTAGCGTTGCGGGACCGGAATTTCGCCGGCATGGAATTCTGTCCAGGGACCGGCGGGCATGTCGCGCAGATACGGTTCCTGCCAGGCGAAGTCAGGGTGAGCCGCGAGAAACGGCTTCGCCTGGAACGTTTCGCCGCAGGGGTGTCCCATGCGAGCCACGAAGCTGAGTTTCTGCGCCATCGTCGAATCGCTGGCCTTACCCTGCACCGCGCCGCCCGGATAATTCGGTCCCCAGGCCCAGACATCGACGCCGCGGGAAGAAGCGTCCACGTGCCCGCAGAGCGTGCGTTCGTTCGCTTCTTCTTTTTTCTGGAAAGAATCAAAGTGGTCGCCGAGCATTTTTTCCGCCAACTCCACGTCCAGTTTGCCTTTGTTCTCGTTCAGCAACTGTTCCCAGCGCACGCGGCGAGCATTGGGTGACGTCTCCAGATTGTTCGGGTCGAATTGCGGCGTGTCTTGCTTGATCACTTTAGGATCGCGCGCCCAGTTGGAGCCGGCAAAAGCGCCGTCTTTTGTGCGCCACAGCTTGTACGCCTTTAGCCCCAGTTCCAGTTGCGCCACTTCGTTTGTTTTGCGGTCGCCAATCAGCCAGTCGTTGGCGTAGCCGCCATTGTTTCCGTCGAGCATGATTTTCGTGTACTCGTCGATCGAACCGGCGTATTGCAGCGCTTTGCGTGCGCGAGCGAACTCCGCCTTGCCATTTGGATCCCAGCCTTCGAACTGGGTGATGGTGGTTTCCGTGACCATCAAGCCGTCGCTGTTTATGCCGAAATCGTCGTCGCTGGCGATCACGCCGGGAATTCCGTCCATCAACATGCGATAGCCGGTCTTCGGCTCGATATCGAAGATGATGCGCCAGCGCTCGCCGTTCATGTAATTCGTCCAGTTATTGTGCGCGATCACGATCTTTCCATCTTTGGTCCAACTGCCTGTGGCCACGAACGCGCTGCAATTTCCCGGGCTCTTGAGGTTCGGAGGATTGGCCGCCTTTTCGCGTTTGTTCAGCCAGGGCACGTAATAGTCCGGCAATTCTTCGAACGCATTCATCGCCACGATGTCGTAAACGTCCAGGTTTGAATCACTCCGGGCCTTCAATCCCTCCGCAATCCCCTGCAGTTCCTGTTGATACTCCGCGTCAATTTTCGGCCACAGCATGGTGCGCGCGGTTTCGCGGAAGAAAGCCCAGTCGCGCTTCGTGGAGTGCGTCATGTTCGTGCTGATTGCTGGAAAAGCGTCGGAGATTTCAGGAGCGAGTAGAAAACCGTGCTGATAGCCGAGGCTGGCCGGATCGCCTTCGAGGTGGACATAGACCCAGCCGCCCTTTTCGTAGCGGTAAG
>DATLVJ010000213.1:0-23696 GCA_035577585.1 Candidatus Limnocylindrales bacterium | reverse complement strand
GAAAATTCCGACTTGAGCAGGCTGGCCGCCGCGCCGCCAATATCCGGCACAAATTGCGGGCTCGCCGTGGTGCCGTGAATCTGCAATGGCACCTTGATGCCGCCGTTCTTGCAACCCGCTGCGCCGCCGCCGAGCATTTTGCCGACATTGCCGCCCACCATGCCCCCGGCCGCGGAACCAGCCGCAGCGGTAGCGACGTTGTTGTTGACCGTGGCAACCAGTTTGAAGTCGAGATTGTTTTTCGCGTCCACCGTGCCGTTGCCGACCATCGAACCGAGCGCCGGAACAACAGCGTCCAGGTTGTCCGCTCGAAGGCCCGTCGTGGCCATGTGCAAATCGGTGGTGAATTTTTCAATAAGCAGGTCGCCGCCCGATTTGATTCCCGCGAGCGAGCCGATGCCCGACAATTTCTGGCCCAAATCGAATCCCGCCAGTTTTCCATTAAACAAGCCGATATTGCCATCGGTGACCAATTTGTCGGTCGGCCCGGATACGTGCAGGTTTGTATTCATAGTGCCCGCGCTCAGCCGCGACTTGTCCGGCAGATGGATGCCCAGTGCAGGAAGAAAAGATTCAAGGTCGGTGGCGGGAAGGCCTTCACCGTTGATTTTCAGATCCACGGCAAAGTCGTCGCCCTGCGATTTATAGGTTCCGTTCAGATTGGATTTGGCATTTCCAATGTTGATCGTGGAAGGATGCAATACACCCGTGCCTTTTACGAGGTCGTATTTCGTATCGAAATTGACGATCACAGGAACACCGGAGGGGCTTCCTCCCGCGACAAGTACGGCCTTCGAGAGCTTCAACTGGCCCTTCGTGGCCATCTGGCCTTTGTCGCTGACCAGATTCGCATCCATATCCGCAACGCCGCCCAGTCCCAACGAAGGATCCAGAAAGCCGGTGCTGGCGAGATTCAGACCGCCGATCGTCAACTTCACGTTCTGCGGAGTGAGAGCGGCGTCGTTGGCATCCACCGGCCCGACTTTTCCGTCAATCTTCATAGTGCCGCCGCCGGGCAATTCCATTGAAAAGAGCACCGGGAAATTATTTTTCATGGCGACGTCGCTGGCGGTGAGGTTCACTTTGGTGTAGACGGTGCGTTTGCGTGAATTGGTGCTGCCGAGCGTGATTTGCCCGTCTTCAAGGCGCAACTTGCCGATGGAAAGCGACTCCGCCGAAGTGCCGCCAGAATTGGCCGGGGTTTTCTGGGCGGTCTTGCCAGGCGCCCCGCCGATGGAGGAAAAATTCCAGCGGCCGCTGGGATCCTTGAGCATGGTGACCTGAGGATCGACGACCGTAATTTCAGTGACATTCAATTGCTGGGAGAAAATCAGCGGGATCAACTCGACACCCACCTTCACGGTTTTTGCCGTCAGGAATGGAGCAGAGTTAAATTTCGGGTCGTCACTGACGGAAACATCGTCGATTCCGACCGACCCGGTCAGCAGGGACAGACTCAGATTCCCAAGTTGGACCTTGCGGCCCAGAGCGGCGGAGGCGCTGGATTCAATGGTGGGTTTGAATTTGTTGATGGGAATCAGGAACGGGACGACGATCAATATCACAAGAATCGCCGCGACGGCGATAGCAAGCCATTTTAATTTGCTACTCATGGAAACCTCCAAGATAGCCTGGGAAGGCGTAGGCGGGCGGTGCAATTGAATGCTGGGGGGATAATATCACAGAGCGCAGGTATTAACGGGGATTGGGCCGAAGCATGAAGGTGTCGCAGCGGCGCGGCGTCTCATACTACAATGAGGTGGACGGGGCTGTAGCTCAGATGGATAGAGCGTCGGTTTCCTAAACCGTAGGTCGGGAGTTCGAACCTCCCCAGCCCCACCATTTCCCCAAGTAAATCGGAATTCCTCTACCGCTCAGAGTGAAGGAAACCGCGGAACTGATTCGGCGCGGCGGCAGCGGCATGCGATTACTTCGAAGCGCGAAGAACTTCCAGAGCAGGCATGGACACCGGAATCGTGAGAGCCTTTTCCGGCTGATTTTTTCCGTGTTGCAACGCGTCCACCAACATGTCAATGGCTTGGCCGGTATTTGGCGGGCTGAAAATCGTGGCGCGCAAGAGGCCGCTGCGCACCCAGGCTTGGCCGGTTTTCGGCAAGCCATCAATCCCGAGAAACGGTACGGAGAGCCAGCGTTCGCGCTCGAGATCGTTCGGCAATTCCTGAAACGCTTTACGGATGCCGATGGCCATTGCGTCGTCTTGCGCGGCCACCATGTCGATCACGGTCTTACGCGTGGTGGTCAGCTTCAGCCAGGAGCGCGTGGCGCGCTGGGCGCTCTCTTCGGTCCATTGTCCTTTCAGATTTATCAGGTGAATGTTCGCCGGCTTTTTTTCCAGCAGGCCTTTGGAGCGATCCTTGGCTGCGGAATTTTCCGACGGGCCCTGCATATAAAGGACGGTGCCGCCTCTGGGAAGGAGTGTGGCGCACTGCTGCGCTTGGATGCGGCCAATCTCAACGTGATCTACCGTTACTATAAACACCGGCGCCTGGCCCAACCCGCGCAGTTCCGGGACGTAGGTTGCTTCACGATTCAGCACCACCCAGGCGATGCCCTGGTTGACGGCCGCGCGCGCCACTTGAGGCAAAGCGGTACCGCCCACCGGTTCGAAAATGATCGCGTTGGGGCGATCGACCTCTTCGGCTTCCTGGATGACCTTTAGAAGCTGGGTGCTTTGGTTGATCGCGTCGTTATCGGAGTAGATGATTTTGAGATCGATTCCGTGCTTGTGCGCCGCCTGCTCAGCAGCATTCGCCTGTTCAACTTGATAGTCGTTGTCGTTCGTCGTGAGAGAAATCAGTATGCGTAGGTTTCCCATAGCCTCATCCGGTGGAATTTCCTCTATAACAATACACGCGTGCAGAGAGTTCGGGACAGTAAGGTCTGGCCAATTTTCCGGGCGGGAAACTGCGCAGGCGGACCGGAAACTCTGTGTTAAATGTCACAGCCCCGAGTGCAGTGGTCACCGCCATAATCTTAAGTAATTTTAATTCAATAACTTAGGACCGATGAGGGTGTTGCCCGCTGGCCATCGGATTGCTCCCCCTCCTCCGGGGGAGGCGAACGGTCCATCCCTCCAGATTTCGTCTTGAAACAAGTTTGACCCGCCTGCCAATCTGGTGGCAGGAGTCCCTTATGGAGCTCACATGAACTGGCAAGAGCATTATCGCCGAAAAAGCGTCTCTCCGCGGGAAGCCATGGAGTGCATTCAGTCTGGAATGAGGGTGTACATTCATCCCGGATGCGCAGAGCCGGAAGTGCTGGTGGAAGCGCTGATGGCCCGCGGGCCGTTCGTGAAGAACGTGGAAATCGTGCACCTTCTGACCCTGGGCCGCGCCGATTATATCGCTCCGCAAATGGAGGGGCACTTCCGGCACAACGCAATGTTTATCGGCGGGAATGTGCGGCAAGCCGTGAATGAGGGCCGCGCCGATTACACGCCGGTGTTTCTCAGCCAGATTGAAAACCTTTTTGAGTCCGACCAGATGCCCATCGACTTCGCTCTAATTCAGGTTTCGCCGCCGGATGCGCACGGATTCTGCAGCTTTGGTGTGGGAGTGGACACCACCCTGACAGCTGCCCGCCAGGCCAAGTTGGTGATCGCCCAAGTCAACGACCAGATGCCGCGCACCTATGGCGACAGTTTTATCCATGTGAACGACATCGACTGGGTGGTGGAAGCTTCGCGGCCGCTTTGCGAGCTGAAGCCGATCGAAATCACGGAAGTGCATCATGCCATCGGCAGAAACGTGGCCTCGCTAATCGAAGACGGCGCCACACTGCAACTGGGCATCGGAGGGATTCCTGATGCCGTGCTGCTGGAACTGACCGGCCACAAGGATCTTGGCATTCACACGGAAATGTTGAGCGACAGCGCGATTCCGCTGATCGAATCGGGAGTGATCAACGGCTGCCGCAAGTCCATCCACCGGGGCAAGATCGTTACGGGATTCGTGCTAGGCACAAGAAAACTTTTCAATTTTGTGAATGATAATCCGGCGTTTGAATTCCACCCCAATGCCTATACCAACGATCCGTACGTGATTTCGGAGAATTACAAAATGGTGGCCATCAACTCCGCGCTGCAGGTGGATATCACCGGGCAGGTCTGCGCCGATTCCGTCGGCACCTTTTTCTACAGCGGGATTGGCGGGCAGGTGGACTTTATCCGCGGGGCTTCCCGCGGCAAAGACGGCAAACCAATTATCGCGATTCCATCCACGGCAAAAAACGGAACGATCTCTCGCATTGCGCCAATGCTCGATCCAGGGGCCGGCGTGGTTACATCGCGCGGTTCGGTGCACTACGTGGTGACGGAGTACGGAATTGCCTACCTGCACGGGCACACGATTCGGCAGCGCGCGGAGGCTCTGATTGAAATCGCGCATCCCAAATTCCGGGATGAACTCTACGCCTATTGCGAAAAAACTCGCTGGTTACAGCGCCCCACCCTGGCGAAATCCTGATCGATCACAGCTCCGGCCTTCAGCCTGCCTGCCGCAGGTAGGGCCTGATGAGTTTCCTGTGACATTGCGATTGTGCCGGCGTCCGGAAAACCCTCACCCCTCGAAGGGGTGAGCCACAGGTATGTGACTGGATCCGGTGACCTGGGATAAGCGACGGCAGCAATTTCAGGGCTTTTCCCAATGCACGGCGGTGAATTGCTTGGGATCGAAGACCGCCGGATCGAGTTTTACGTCGCCATTGATTTCCGTGTACTCCTCGCTGAAGACTTTTTTCCCGTCCACGTGGACTTCCACCAGCGCGGCGATCCATCCTCCGCCCAACTTGCGGTAATCGGCGAAGCGAATGTCCTGCGTCTTGTTCGGATCGTTGCGGTCGGGCTCCAGCAGGCGTACGAACAGCATGCGGTCTTTCTCCACCCAGAACTGCTTCGATTTCAAATCGCCCTTGTCCGCGCCGAAAACGTAGACTGGCTTGCCTTCCCAGGTGTCTTCGTGAAATTTGCCGGCGTCGAAGCCTTCTTTCCTGGCGATCGCCAACGTCGCCTCCGGCGTTTGCTTGTAGACATCGAAGCCAAGCACCAGCAGCATGTTTACCTGCGGCACGATCGCCTTGATCTGCCCTTCCTTAAATACGGTCACATTGCCATCCACCAGCAGGTAGCCGTTCCCTTCCTTCGGCGGCCCGATATCAATGCGAAGTTTCCCGGGCAACTGCGCGGCTTCGTACCACGTTTCCACTTTGGTCGTGCCATCGGGGTTGTAGGTGGTGCTTTTCTGCGTGAACGTTACGGCCGGATACCACGAAGCAGCGTAGCGCCCGTGCATTTCCTTCACCAACGTCTCGCCACTGTTTACCGCCGCCGGCTTACCCTGTGGTACTGCAAACGCCGCTGCAATCAGTCCCGCGACCAATAACAACTTCGAAGTCTTCATTCTTTACTCCTCCGGGCAACCCGATTTTCCGCCGGTGGCATCCCAACGGTTCCAGCCCCCTGGCACTGTACTCGCTTAGACGCGCCCTTTGCCAAATAATCTCAGCCCCTGGGCAATGGCTCTTGCCCGTGCCAGTACGTCGAGATGAATAATTGCTGGAAGTCTGCGGGAAGGAAGTAAAATAGTGAGCGTGATTTCCAGAATAAATGACCTGATTAGGAAATCTCCCTGCGGAAGCTTCCGCAGCGTTTCCGTGGTCGGGGGAATCGCCGTCTGGGCAAGCCTGGCTGCCTTGCTGTGCGCTCTGCCGGCTAAAGGCCAGTCTCCGCAGGCGCCTACGGGCAATGGGTCCGAGCAGGGCCGATCGGCCGCCGCTTCCCCATTGCCGTCTTCCCCGGAGGGCCGGCTCCCCGACCTGCCGGTCATGGGCACAATCCACGGGACCATTGTCGATCCGAATGGAACTGCTATCGCCGGCGCGCGGGTAAGATTAACCAGGCAAGTTGAATCCGCCAACCCGGAAACTCAATCCGGCGAAGATGGGCAATATTCGTTCGCCGGGGTTGCCCCCGGCCCGTTTCAACTTTCGATTACGGCGGAGGGGTTCGCCGCGAAAACTTCCGCGGGGGATTTGCATTCCGGAGAAAACCTGGCCGTCCCTTCGATCACATTGGCGCTGACGACCGAAATCACGGAAGTGCGCGTGGAACTTTCTCCCATCGAGCTGGCGCAAGAGCAAATGAAGGATGAAGAAAAACAGCGGGTGCTGGGATTCATTCCCAATTTTTATGTCACCTACGTTCCGAACGCGGCGCCGCTGAATACCCGGCAAAAATTCGAACTGGCGTGGAAGTCGACGGTCGATCCGGTCACCTTCGGAATCACCGGCGCCATCGCAGGCATTCAGCAGGCTAACAACCAGTTCAGCGGGTATGGCCAGGGGGCGCAAGGGTACGCCAAACGCTATGGCGCATCCTATACGGACATTGTGACAAACACATTCATCGGAGGGGCGATTCTTCCTTCCTTGTTTAAGCAGGACCCGCGCTATTTCTACAGAGGAACCGGCAGCAAGCGCTCGCGGTTTTTCTATGCCATCGCCAATTCCGTAATCTGTAAGGGAGATAACGGGCACTGGCAGGCAAACTATTCCGCGATTCTCGGTGGACTGGCGGCCGGTGGAATTTCCAATCTCTACTATCCAGCCAGCGATCGGGGAGCGGGGTTAACCTTTGAAAACGCGGCCATCGGCATTGGCGCAACGGCTGCCGCAAATATTCTGCAGGAGTTTGTGATCCGCAGACTGACCTCGCACGTGCCCAGCAGCGCGCTCGCCACACCATGAGCTATGCGTTTCAAGCCGGCGTAAAATAATCCGCGTGACGTGGAGCTTGCCGGGCATCGCCGGTGAGTCTGCGAAGGCCTACTGACTGCAGAAGGAGTGCAGGTGAGCGAGCCGCATCGTCTGTCCCTTGAGCGCATTGAGCAAGCCGCAAGCATTATTGATCCCGTGTTTCTAAACTCTCCACAGTTCCGGGCGGAAACATATGGACAGCGGCTTGATTGCGAGGTTGTCGTGAAGTTGGAAACGCTGAACCCGATCCGCTCATTCAAAGGGCGCGGCACGGAATGTCTGATGGCGACGTTAAGCGGACGTCCCCAACTGGTGTGCGCCACGGCTGGAAATTTCGGGCAGGGCATGGCCTTCTCCGCTCGCAAACGGGGTGTTCCGCTTACGATCTTTGCGGCCGTCACCGCCAATCCGCTGAAGGTCGAGCGCATGCGAGCGCTGGGGGCAGAGGTCCGGCTGGTGGGTGAGAATTTCAAGGCGGCACATTCGGCGGCGAAAGCATTTGCCGTGGAAACCGGCGCGCGATTGATTGAAGACGGCCGCATCCCCGCCATCTCGGAGGGTGCCGGGACCATCGGCGTGGAACTCCTGCGTTGGCCGGACCCGTTCGACGCCATCCTGGTTCCGCTTGGCGATGGCGCGTTACTGGGTGGGATGGCACGCTGGGTAAAAGCACATCATCCGGCCACGCAAATGATCGGAGTTTGCGCCAGCGGCGCCCCTGCGATGGAGCGTTCCTGGCGGGCGCGGAAGTCTCAGGAAATTAGGCAGACCGAAACCATTGCGGACGGAATCGAGGTGCAGAGCCCCTATCCCGAAGCGGTGGCCGATCTAATCGGGCTCGCGGATGACATTCTCCTCGTCGATGACGCTGCACTGATAACGGCGATACAGCAGGCTCACCGGGAACTCGGTGTCGTGCTCGAACCAGCGGGCGCCGCGGGCCTCGCCGCGATGAACACCCACCGCGCGCGGTTCAAGGGGCAGGTGACGGCGACAATACTGACCGGGGGTAACATTACTCCCGAGCAGATGCGCCAGTGGCTCTCCGCCTAGCGCTGAGGCGGCCAATCAGCGACCTCTTGATGCCGTTTCAGAGGAAGGGCTTTGAGAAATGCACGAGATGCCTGACCCGGCTCGCCGTTTATCCGGAACTTGCTGAGTTTGTCTTCACCTTACAAATCAATCGCCGCGTCATCTTTGGGTCGAGAACAACAGATCAGCAGATTGCCAAGAGCGGGAGCTTCGAGTGGTTCGGGTTCGTAGGCAACCTGGCCCGAGATCAATCCGCTTTCACACATGTGGCAGACACCGGTCCTGCACGACCAGCGGACCGGCACATCGCAGGCTTCCGCGAATTCCAGGAGGCTCGCAAATTTCGGATTCCAAGGAACGGTGAGGCCGCTCCGCGCGAAGGAGACTTGGGGGCCGTTTCCCGCGGGACCTTCCGGCGGATGCGGCGATGCAGTGGATGATGCGGCGATCCCCGGTGTAATGGCTTCGGCTGCTCCGAAAACCTCCTCGTGCACCCGGTCGCGAGGAACTCCCAACACTGCGAGTCCGCCGGCGACATCCCGCAAAAACGTGCTCGGGCCGCACAGATAGAAATCCGCATCGAGAGGAACACCAAGTGTTTTGAGTGCATCACCTTCGATGCGTCCGGGCAGATCGAAGTCAACACTTGGGTGATCTTGGGGACCTGGGCGGCTGTACCACACATGGCTCTTGCCGCGCGCCAGACGCTTGACCAATTTGCGCGACTCCTCTGCGAATGGATGTTCCTCGCGATTGCGCGCTCCAAATAACCACCAGACTTCGCGGGGCGAATTCTCTCGCGCGAGTGCGTGTAACATCGCCAGTACCGGAGTTGCCCCCACGCCCGCGCTCAGCAGGACGACTGGGTTGTCGCCGGGATTCAGCGTGAAACTTCCGCGGGGAGCCGCCACGTCGACCAGGTCGCCCGCACTGATTTGATTGTGAAGATAGGTGCTGGCCACACCATTCACTTCCTGCTTGACACTAATCCGGTAGTGGTCCGTTGCGGGCAAATCGGAAAGAGAGTAGTTGCGCAGCACTGCGGGACCGCCGACTGTGGGGTGTAGTCGCAAAACGACGGACTGGCCGGGAAGCGCGGCGACGAGCGGCCGATCATCCGCCGGCGAGAACACCAGGGACATTACACTGCCACTCTCGGGCTCGATTCGCGAGACCCGCAACGGGCGAAAGCCCGGCCAGCCAGGAGGAGGACCCGCGGGTGGCGCAAGCCCGGCATTTCCTGACGATTCTGTACCCTTCGCTGCCTCAAGCAGAAGCGCCTGAAACGATCCGCGCCACCCTTCGCTGAGCGCAGGAATCCGCAAAGCCCGCTCCAATTGCCCGCGTGAGTGTCCGCCGAGATACAACGCGGCATCAATCTCAGCCACGCTCATGCCCTCGGGTCCATCGGCAATCTTAATGATTTCATCTCCAGCACGAACTTCGCCCTCCTCCAATACGCGAAAGTAAAACCCTGGCCGGTGGTGCGCCACCAGCTTCGCCGCCATCTGCGGATCATTCAGCCGGATGCCGACGCGGTAGCAGGTGACGCGAGGCTGCGAAATCTCAAACAGAGCGGAACCGATGCGATAGCGATCGCCGATGCACACCTCGGCGTCGGGCAGGCCGTCCACCGTGAAGTTTTCTCCGAACTGTCCGTGGGTAAAATCGTGGCGGCCGAGTTCGCGCTCCCAGTAGCGGTAGGAATCCAGCTGATAAACCATCACCGGGCGATTCGGGCCACCGTGGCCGCCCAAATCTCCTTGGCCGTCTCCGTCGATGTTGAGCCTTCTGACCGTGACCCTGCCCTGGGTAGGTTTTTTCCAGATTCCCGTGTGGACAATTTTGCCGCGCCAAGCGATATCGCGCGGGAGTCCCACGTTCACCGAGACGAGCCGGGGAGTCATTGGTTCCTCCCATTCTTGTGAATGATTGCCATGCTTTGATGTTTCGTCACGGATTGATGGACTGGCCTGAATTTCACAGATTCCTGCAAGGGTATGAGCGGCATGCCTCGGGGTACGATTTTAGAACTTTTCTGGGTGATTTCGTCGCAGCCTGATCGCAAATCGAGATTCCTGCGGGTTTGGAGCTCCAATCCATTTGTAGGCCTCGACAGGAATTGCCGGGCACTGACAACTCTTCGTCGCTAAATCGGCCTTCATTGCGAACTCCGTTGTCTCCGGTGTTCCAAGAAGTGCTGCTGACACGCGATGCCCAGGGAACGGATTTCAGCAAACTCCGGCATCGTCCGAATTTTCGCTAGGAGCGGATCTGTTTCCATCTGCGGATAAGCGCAGTAGTTTTGTTCGATAGCTCGGCGTAACTCGCGGAAGGCAAATTCTGGATGACCACAGAAAGAGTCCGCAGCGGCAAGCCCGTATTTTATACCAGGGTCGTAGTCTGCCATGACAATTGAGCGCGACTTTTGCGCTCCCACGCCTCCATTCGGTGGCGGTTGGTGCTGCAGGCACGGCGCCAGCAGTTGCCGGTTAAAGTCGGCTGTCATTGGCAAGGACTTCAAATTCTTAAGAGCTTCTTCCTCTTTGCCCTCGCGCAGGAGTACTTCTACTTGTCCTGATTTTTCGTATTCGGTGCCAGATACCAAATGAAAATACTCCCTGGCGCGATCATACTTGCCCGATGCTATGAAGACATGGCCACACGAGGCCAGGTCTTGGGTCCCTGCATCGAGAGCTCGAGTCTTCTCACATTCGGACTCCGCCTCTTGCAGAAGACCCGCGTACCAGAGCACGTATGAGTGCACCAGATGCACCGATCCACTATCGGGACGCTGGTGGAGTAGGTTGAGAATGTCATCGTAGGCTTGGTTCAGATCACCCTCTTCACTTTCCATGTTAATCAGATCGCTTGCCGCCTCTATGCGGCTCGGATCGAGAGCCACGGCTCGTTGAAGTGCCGCCTTGGCTCGAGGCCGCGCGCTTTCGTAGTAATAAAAATGGCCCAGCGCCGCCCAGGCTGAAGCGTAGCCGGGGTCGAGAGCCACGGCACGTTGCAGCAGTTGGATTGCGGTCTGGTTTTCTGAAGAGAAGGAGGAGCCCTGCGAATTTGGAGCATCGTCGTGCGACATCGCCTGTAGATAGAATTCATAGGCTTGTGCATTGTGGGATATGTTCGAGGAAGCATTGGGGCCCGTGCTGACCCCCAGTGCGGGAATCAGTCCATGCTGGACGCGGGCAGCTATTTGCTCCTGCACGCCGGTAAGGTCTCGAGTCGTACCGCTCAAAGTGACTCGCCAGAGCACCCGGTTGTCCGCCGCGTCTACGGCCTCCAGCGTCACCTCAACGTTTTCGCCGGCCACCAGAAAATGTCCCGTGATCAGGTCCGCCACTCGAAGTTCCCGGGCGGCCTTCTGTAAATCGATATCTGGACCAGCATATTTGCTGGTTGCGGCAAAGGGACGAATCGAGAGAGATGGGTAAAAGCTCAGAGTGGTTGCAATGTCATCGGCCAATCCGAGCCGGAGAAAGTCGAGTTCTTTCGCGGCACTTGCGTTCTGAAGAGGCAAAACCGCAATCGGCTGAGGGCCCCTGGTTTGAATCTTGGTCGGTTTACGAACCAGTGCGACCCCAATAGTGATTGCGATCGCCGCGAATGCAAATGTGATCGCCGCCAGGATTTTTCGCAGGCGGCCAGCGAAAAAGTTTGCTCTGCCCCACCGCCCCGTAGCCAGCGAGCTATCTTGAATGCGCTGGACTGGTGCAATCAGCCGGTATCCATTCCTGGAAACCGTCTCGATGATGTGCGGCTGCTTCGCGTCATCCCGAAGTATTCTGCGCAGCTCGGACACCGCGCGTGTCAGCACATCGTCTGTCACAAACGTGTCTGCCCATACCGTTCGGATTAGCTCATCTTTAGAAATGACCTCGCCGGGACGGCCCGCCAGGCACACCAGCACCTGCATGAATTTGTGCTCCAGCCGAACCGTTCCGCTGTCTCCTTGAACGGCATTGAGCTGTGGACGGACCAGCCACTCACCCAGCCGGAAGTCCCCTTCCATGAGCGTCGCTCCTGAAAGGAGAATAGTACGCCAATTTGCCAGGTGTTAAAGATTACTGCGTGTCCCAACGCAAGCACTTCTGCTCCCAGTCCAGTTCAATCCGGGTGATACCCAAGGCCGTTGGCCCCAGCACCCCATCGATTTCCCGGAGCGCAACAGGTACTTCGCCAAAGATGACGGCTACCTGGTTCTTAAACTTGGCGTCACTCAGCGCCAACGTCATGGGAGGCATCGCAAATGCCTTCTGGTCGCCCACCGCGCTGTCATGGGCAATCGTTTCACTCCTGACAAGCTTGAAAAGCTTTGAGTCGCGTAGCGTAAACAATCCCAGATCATTTGCGCCGGTATCGAGCAGGACGCGAAATCCAACGCCACCCAACGAGATTGGAACCACCCAATAGGGCGCACCCGAAGCGATGAAAGTTTCCACAGCTACCGAATGCCGCGCCAAACCCGATAATCCGCGCGTAATCTTTCGATGCTTGTAGTCAATGCTGATGTCTTGGCCGGCCAGCATGTCTAATCCAATAATCGCGTCTATCCTCGTTCCCAACCGCCGCTCCAGGTGAGCGAGTTCCACTACAACCATTGGAAGCCGGGCGGCGCGAATCCAACCAACTTGAACGTCGTCGACAGTTACGTATTCTGCCTGGCTTTCTTTGTTCAATAGCGTCAGGGAACCCCGCTCACCGCGGATGCCCATGCGAACCGCGGCTCGCTGGCCGAGGACACTGGGCACAGCCCCCGTGTCCAGCAGGAAGTTCAAGTCCTTGGCGGACCCAATTTCCCCTCGGACAATAATGCCGAATCCTTGCCCCAATTTGAACGCTAGCTCTCCTGGATTGTCGGCGCCTTGCGCGAACGTCGAATTCAGCACCAAAGCTATAACTGGTAGAAATATCTTTAGGTTTGACATGCGGCCTCCCGGGCAACTTCCCGGTAGTAGCCGCAGTTGCGGATTGAAGTCCTGAGGGGAGGCTTATGTTGGGTTTATGCTTGGTCGAGGTCTGGCCTCATCTCCAAGGGATACCTTTATCCGCGTTTTCTATGCCCGGTGGATTTCCCGCCGGTCGAGCAGACACACATTGCTCCTGGGTCATGGATGAAGCTACGGAGGGTTGGACCGGAATGGGCCGCCATCGGTGCCAAATGCTCGGGAGCAGGGGGCAAAGGAGAACCAGCCTACTCACAGAAAGCCCTTCGACCCGGTGTGCCAAATGTAGAAGCAAAGGAATGGTGCGCCCGGCGTGATTCGAACACGCGACCTCTTGCTTCGGAGGCAAGCGCTCTATCCAGCTGAGCTACGGGCGCACAGAAGACTGCCGATAACCTGAATAGTTTATCCTGTCCTTCTCTTCGCCGCTAGAGCGGGCCTTGCGGCGGTCCAATGGGCAGAAGGGGGGCCACCTTTCCTTCGTCAGGGCAAGCTTGAAAGCGGCCGCTACTGGGGCTGTGATTTGTCGGCGGCCCGCCTCAGAAGGCGGGCCCTACGAAGTCTGCCAGGAGCTAGGCTTAGCCCTTGGAACGGTTCTTGATGTCGCGGGCCAGCTTTTCGATTTCTTCGGCTTTGCGAACCAGGTTGAGGCTCAGCACTTTGCTCGAATCCGTCTTATCCATTTCCGCTTTCAGCTCCGATGCCAGGTCGTACAGCTTGTCCACTTTTTTCTTGATGTCTTTCTGGTTCTCTTCCAGCATCCGCTTTTCCGCGGAAGGGGCCAGCGGATTTTCCGGTGCGGCCTCCGGCCCGGCTTTCTGATCCTGAGGGAGCTTGGGGTGTTGCCCCTGTGCCGACGCCAGGCTAAATCGCGCTGCTATCCCGGCCGTCAGCAAGCCACCCAGGAATGTTCGCCTGTTCTTCACTGCCAGTCCTCCTTCGCACTTCGCCTGTGGCTCCCGGACGCTGCACCGCGCCTCCACCAATGTTATACTCGCCCCTCAACCAATTCTATGTCCAGTCTCCTCTCTTATTTTTCGGAAGCCGGCATTGCAATCTTTTTCCGTCTGGTGGCCATACTGGTGGTGGTGCTGGTGGTCAACCGACTACTGCGGCTGATCACCAACCTGCTGATCAAACCGGCCGGTTCCGAAGCACGGGCGGCCAAGGCGCGCGAGCAGCAAACGCGCACGGTCGCGGTGGTTCTCTACAGCGCAGGCAGCAAAATCGTCTGGGGCGTGGCCCTATTGACCGCTGCAGCACAGTTTGGGATCAGTGTGCTGCCCGCAGCCACAATCGCCGGGCTGGCCAGCCTGGCGCTCGGGTTCGGCGCGCAAAATCTGGTGCGCGACATCATCACCGGCTTCTACATTATTCTTGAGGACCAGTTCGTGGTCGGAGACACAATCCAGGTCGGCGAGACTGTCGGGCGCGTGGAGCACGTTACGCTCCGCCGCACGGTGGTGCGCGACCCGCGCGGAGCACTGGTCACCCTTTCGAATGGCGACATTCGCACCGTGGCGAATCTCAGCCGCGACTGGTCGCAGGCGTTCGTGGACGTCGCGCTGTCCCCGCAGCTCTCGCAAGAAAAAGCCTTGCAGGCTTTGGAAGCCGCCGCCGCGGAGTTGCGCGCGGATGCATCGTGGTCGCAAGCCATTGTGGACGGCCCGCGCATTCTGGGCCTCCAGAACTTTGATCAGAACTCCTCCACTGTTCGCCTGCAGGTCCGCACCGCTCCCTCGCGCCAAGACGATGTAGCGCGCGAATTGCGCCGCCGTATCCAATTGGAGTTCCAGCGCCGGGATATTCCCGTCAGCGGCGTGCAACGCGTGGAATTCAATTCCGCGCCGGTTTTTCAGGGTGACGCTGTTCAGCCCCCTGCGAAATGAACTTCCGCATGGACTGGAAAAGGAGTGCCACGCATGTCTCAGATTAGCTACGAAGAAGTAAATCTCATGCTGCGACTTTATGATCTCCGGCGGGAACCCCGCCTGCGGGAAGCGCGCGCGTGGTTTGTGGATCATTTCCACGCAGGAACTCCCGAAGAGGTAATGCAGAAATATCCGCAAGGCAGCCAGGAAAATACGTATATCCGGATGGTGATCAGTTATTGGGAAATGGTGGCCGGAATCGTCAACCGCGGGCTGATCAACGACGAGTTGTTCTTCGAGAGCAACGGCGAGTTGTGGGTGGTGTGGGATCGAATGCGAACCATCGTTCCCACCTGGCGCGCTGCGTTCAAAAATCCCACCTTGTTTTCCGGAATCGAGGAGGCGTGCAAGAGGCTGGAAGCTTGGCGCGAACGGCGCGCTCCCGGATCTTCCGTGGCCATGCGGCAGATGATGGAACTTTCCCGCGGCAAAATGAAGTAGCCTGCCGCTTGCACAAGAGGTTCGGTGAAGCAACCGGCTTTAAGGCATCAGGATCTGCGTTTCCTTGGGCTGCTCCTCAACGTGCGAACGGATGCCGGCGGGCTGCGCCACCCGCACGCAATTTCGTCCCGCCGCTTTTGCTGCATAAAGCGCCATATCGGCCTCATGCATGAGTTCCTCGATGGTGCATTCGGTGAACTCCGTCGAAAGCGCAAGTCCGATGCTGATGGTTACACTCACCGGCTTGTTCGCGGTCTGGACCGGACGGCCGCCGATGAGTGTTCGCAAATTTTCGGCGCGTGACACCGCGCTGCCCGGGTCGCACTTATTGAGCGCCACGAGAAATTCTTCCCCACCATAGCGGCCCACCATGTCGTACGAGCGGACCGAATTGTGCAAGCGCCGCGCCACTTCGCGCAGCACATCATCCCCAATCGCGTGGCCGAACTGATCGTTTACGCTTTTGAAATGATCTATGTCGCACATCATCACAGCGGTGCAA
This sequence comes from Candidatus Limnocylindrales bacterium, assembly GCA_035577585.1. Taxonomy (GTDB): domain Bacteria; phylum Acidobacteriota; class Terriglobia; order Acidiferrales; family UBA7541; genus Acidiferrum. Next base: position 8,064 of record DATLVJ010000213.1, on the reverse strand, counting down.
CTGCGCTCCCTCCGCGAGCGCATGATTTCGTGGGACATCAGCTCCACAATCACGCCGCGGTTCCAGAGTGAAGTCAGCAAATCGTGGGTGGCCTGGAATCTCATGCTCTCGCGGGCTTCCACCAGATGGTCTTCGAGTTCCAGAATGCGGTGCCCGGTTCGCAACCGGGCCTTCAGTTCGTCCAGGTCGAAGGGTTTGGTCAGGTAATCGTCGGCGCCGGATTCGAGACCGGCCACAATATCTCCCTTGGACTCCCGCGACGAAAGCAGGATCAGATACTTGTAAGCTTGCTCCTTGCGGCGGCGCATTTCGCGGCACACTTCCACCCCATCCATCTCCGGCATCACCCAGTCCAGCAACGCCAGTCGTGGGGCATCCTGCTTGACAAGCTCCGCTACCGCCTGCGCGCCGTTTTCCACGGCGATCACGGAGTAGCCGGCACGCTGCAAAGTTCTCTCGAGTAACGTCCTCGAGATGGCATCATCCTCGGCAACCAGTATTCTCATGGCTTTGCTCCCGCAAGATGTGCTTCCACATCCGGTAGAATTCCCTCCAATTCCTTTACCAATTCGTCCAGCAGTTGCCGGGAATCGCCCTGCCGCTTTTCCTGGGAAGCCGTTTCTAGCGCGGCCGCCTTCTCCGCCGCCGTGCCCATGGAAAGATTTCTCAGCATGCCCTTCAACGTGTGAGCGGTTCGGGAGAGACGTTCATAATCACCGGTGCCGATTGCAACCAGGGATTTATCCAGGTTGATCCGGGCGTCTTGCCGGAACATCACCAGCAACTCCCGCAGAAAGTCCTGGTCGCCACCGAGACGTTCCATCAATTCTTCCAGGTCCCATGTGCTTTGCGGTGTTGTCCCCACCGCCGATGACCTGATTTGTTTCCGCATCTCGCCTCCATACGCATCCGCAAATTCCCGACTCAGCAAACTGGCCCGAATTTCGACACTCACGGAATAGTGTCCCGGCGGAATATGTGCACGGCGGACGCCATTTTATTTGCCCGGATGCTAGATTTTTCGTGCAGATTGAACGACTTGCGAGGTTAAAATTTTCTAGGAGTACAGCACAGTTTCAATGCGGAACACTTCGCCCCTTCCGGATTCACTTCCGCGCATTTGCTTCGTCGGCGCATGGGTCACTCTACTTTCTTAGATTGGCGCATCACCTACCAAACACTTCCTTAATTCCCGCCAGAAGTCCGCCACCGATTTGGGGCGCTGCTCCTCCTCGTGGGCAAACGCTCCGTCGAAAAAAGCCTGCCAACTGACTGGCGCTTCCGGCACGAGTTCGGTCACCGGCGGAAAATGAGCTCCCAGGATGGCGATGCGCAGCGTCTCCGAATCTTCTCCCACGAACGGAGCACAACCGCAGATTGCTTCGTACGCGATCACTGCCAGCGCCCAGAGGTCCCATCGGGGCGATGGCGGGCGCCCGCGCATCTGTTCCGGAGACATGTACTTCATCGTTCCCACCAGAACTCCGGTAATCGTGTCGCGCGTTTCGTCAACGGACTGCGGCAGCGATTTGGCGATCCCGAAATCGGTTATTTTCACGAACTCCTTCCCATCCTTGTTGGACAGAAAAATATTCTCCGGCTTCAGGTCCCGGTGGATCAACCCTCGGGCGTGCGCCGAATCCACTCCGGCACATATCCCTTCGAACAATTCGAGTGTCCGGGCCGGATCCAACCGCTTATTTGCGCGCAATTCCTGCCGCAGAGTGATCCCCTCCAACAATTCCATCACGAGGAAAACTCGCTGGCCGGCTTCAACGCCGAAGTCATACACAGTCACCACGTTCGGGTGGGCAAAGCTTCCTGTGATTTGCGATTCCTGCCGGAATTTTTCGATCGCTTTCCTGTCCGCAAAAAATTCGTCGCGAATCATCTTCACAGCCACATCACGGTTCAACGACATGTCCGTCGCGTGATACACCTTTCCCATTCCGCCGTGGCCCAATCTTTTTTCCAACCGGTACCGGCCGGCCAACATCCGCGGAGTCGCCACCAACAGCAGCGCCGTGCTTTCTTTCTTGCATCGCGTCGTTCCCGTGTCGTAACACGCTCCGCACGCGGGACACTCCTCGAAAGCCCGACCTGGATGGAGGGCGTTCCCTCGCATGAGCAAAAGCGCCAAGGCCCCCGCCACGTTTTCCAGCAGCGCCGTATCTTCTTGGCTATATGGCTCCTCGGAAAGCTTTCCCCCCAGCACCAGCAACGCTTCCGTGTTTCCCTCTTTCAACGCCACCGGCACCAGTAATTCGATGCGTGCCTTCTGCAGGAAATCCTTGTCCACTTGCGGAAGTTGCTGCCCTACCCAACCGGTTCCCGCCTGGGTAATCGGCACCGGGCACTCCAGCATGCGGACCAACGGGATCAATTTGTTGGTCGCGGGCAAATCCGTCGAGAGCGAGCCAGGCGGTGCCGCGGCCACAATTCGGTACAGACTCTCTCCTGGCTTACGGACCAGCAATCCGCAGCCTTGCGTGTGCAAGGCTTCCGCCACGCGTCCCACCACTTGCTGCGCTACTTCCTCCACGTTCTCCGCGCGACGAATGTCGTCCACGATTTCGCGGAACAACTGCTGCGCATCGTATTTATCCCTGAAAAACCTGCGATCCAGAGCCGACAGCCATTTCTGCCGCTGTGTGGACGCCAGAGCCGCTAGCGCAATGATCGCCACGTAGCTCCATGCGTGGGTCTTCAACACGGAAAACAACGGCTGCCTTCCTTGCGCCAGCACCGTCCCAAAGAGCAACCCGATCGCCACCAGCGGAATCGCCAGCAGCACTCTCCGCGCCAGCGCATACTGCACGCCCCGCCGGATGATGACGCGCAGATCGAACAATCGCTGCTTCAGAATCGCGTAGGCGAACGCCATCGGAAATATCAGCATGCCCAGCGTGCACACCATATATACGTAGGGGGAATCGTAGAACTCATAGAACCACGGGCTCAGATTGATCAGCGCCGTGCCGATCACTCGCGGCAAATAAAACACCATCGCCACCAGCGCGCCGAAGACCAGCACCCGGAATCGCCGGCGGTCGGTTACCGTTTCCAGTTTTAAATAGCTGACCGGCAAAGCCACCAGCACTGCGCCCAGGTACACCAGGCTTTGCACACCGAACACCAGCAGGACCCACTACGGCGTCAGTGCTGTCAGATGTTCCGGGTCGTACACCGTCCTGCTAAAGAGATAGAGCGCGTAGATCGTTGCGACGATTGGCCCGAAGCTAAATCCCGCCCACATCCACCGGTTCACAAACAACCGCTTCGGGTAGAGGCAGAAAAACGCCGCCAGCAGCGGGGTGCGGAATGCCGCGCTGACATACACCAGCATCACTGGCACCGCCACGAAAAGGGGCAAAGATCGTGTGGCCGAGGAGAGCCCCCATTGAAACGCTTCAAACACCGTGGCCATCGCCACCAAAACCCAGCCGCCAAGCCTGCCCACCAGATCGCGCGGACGGCTGAACACCACAAACAATCCGATCGCCAGCGTGATTAATTTGTAGCCCAGGAAAATTACGTTGGAGGTCCGCAACGAGTTCGACCACTCGTCCCAGATTCTCCCCTCAACGACCATCGTCAAGTCGAGAGGCTTGGCCCCGCGCTGCACGCGAAGCGCTACCGGGCGGCCCGCTTCAAAATTCATCCGCTGAGCCAGCCAGTCCACTACGGTTACGATTTGTTGCCCGTTTACCTCTAGAATTTTGTCGCCGGCTTCAATGCCAGCGCGTGCGCCGGCCGTTTTTTCGCCGACATCTGTCACCACAACCCAACCGGAACGGTCTTCAAAGCCTACGCCATCAGAGGCCAGTCCAAACAGCATGTAGTAGCCCAGGTAGGCATTTCCTATCAGGCTGATGGCCGCGACGGCCACGATACGCCAAGAATATCGACTGGAACTCACTGGGATTGCGCGATTATAAGTTCATCCCGCTCTTCTTGCCACAATTCAGGTGCCGGCAAGCTTTCGCGCGGGGGGTTCGCGCGGTTTTGGACGGGGATTTAGCGCGACTGGTTCAGAAAGAACGGAATTACGGAGAATAGGAAGAATCGAAGAATTTTGGAGGCGCGGGTGGGAATCGAACCCACGCATAAAGGTTTTGCAGACCTCTCCCTTACCACTTGGGTACCGCGCCTCAATCCTTAATTATAACGAAAATCTTCCAAACCTGTCAGGCCCATCGATACGTTTTCAGGTCGAAGTTGTCCGAAAAGCATCGTTCCCCAGCCCGGATTTGCTCTCGATCGGACTTACATCTTTACGGGTTCTTCGATTTGGGCTTCTCGCAGGAACCGCGCCGACTCTTCCGGCGGCGTCGGGTTGATGTAAAAACCAGTGCCCCATTCGAATCCCGCCACCTTGGTCAGCTTGGGGATGATCTCGATGTGCCAGTGATAGTGGTCGTTGATATCCTCGCCGATCGGTGAGGTGTGGATCATGAAATTGTAGGCTGGCCGATCCAGAACCGCGTCCATGCGCATCAGCGTATCTTTCAACATATTGGCCAGCGCGCCATACATGCTGCTCTGGTTATTCTCGTAGGCCGAACTGTGGACCTTCGGCAGCAGCCACATCTCAAACGGAAACCGAGGGGCGTAGGGCGCCAGCGTGATGAAGTGATCGTTTTCGCCAATCACCCGCTCACCGGTATCGCGCTCCTGGCGGATAATGTCGCAGAAAATGCATCTTTCTTTTTCGTCGTAGTAGTGCCAGCAGTTGTCCACTTCTTCGCGAACACGGCGTGGGACGATGGGCAGGGCAATTAGCTGCGAGTGCGGGTGCTCCACGGAAGCGCCAGCCGCTTCGCCGTGATTCTTGAAAATCAGCACGTACCGGAATCGCTTGTCGTTCTTCAGGTCCAGCATCCGGTCGCGGTAGGCCCACAGCACGTCCTCGATCGATTTCTGAGGCAACTGCGCCAGCGTGGTCTGATGCTGGGGCGTTTCGATCACCACTTCATGCGCGCCGATGCCGTTCATCTTGTCGAACAAGCCTTCGCCTTCGCGATCCAGTTCGCCTTCGATTCCGAGCGCGGGAAAACGGTTCGGCACCACACGGATGTTCCAACCCGGCGTGTTCGCTCCCGTTCCGTTGCGCCCATAGGTCAGAATTTCAGGCGGCGTTTTCGATTCATTCCCTGGGCAGAAGGGACAATTCTGCGGCGCCTTGGGAAACACGCTTTCGCGAAGAAAATCGTTTGGCCGTTTTCCGCGGTCGGTCGAAATGATTACCCAACGTCCTGTGATTGGATCCTTGCGTAACTCCGGCAATGCATTTCCCCCAGACGAAAACTCTCAGGATGCTCTTTGTAAACATCCCAAGCTAGTCAGGTATTGTACCCTGAATAGTTCTTCGACTTGTAGCTCAGGCATCCAGGCCTGAGGGTTTTCAAAGCTACGGCACAGCTTTCTCGGGGCTGTGAAAACCCTCACCCCTAAAGTGGTGAGCTACAGGAAATCGAAGCGGCCCCGGCGTCAAGCCCGCGGGCCCAGGGCATCCTTACGAAGCCGCACTATTGGTGGTTTTCCCGGGATGTTATCAATCCCAACGACATCGAAACGCACAGGACATTTTTTCACGTGACGCTCGCGCAGAAACGCGTGGGCCGTGCGCACCAGCACCTGGTGCTTCTCCCGGGTGATGCTCAATTCTGGCAGAGCGATCTTCCCTTTTGCCACGGCGCGCGTCCGCACTTCCACGAAGGCCAGCGTATCGCCGTCAAATCCGACCAGATCCAGCTCGCCCTTCTCACGAGCCGGCTCGTAATTTTTTGCGATGAACACATACCCGTGCCTCCGCAAATACCAATAGGCGTACGTTTCCCCGCGCACGCCCACGCGCAGCGACTCCTGTTTCCGGTCTTCCTCTTTCACCGGAGCGGAATCGCGCAGGCCATGCCGCGACTTCCACTTCACCCACGCGTAGCCAATCCTCGCCAGCATTCCCATCGAAGTTACCTTCTGAACATAGTACCGCACAGTATAAACAAAAATCCCGGAGTTTCGCCCTTACTTTCTTGAACCGCGAATGATCTCGCCTCCAAACTCCACAAAAAGCGTCATCCTGAGGGGCGCGCATTTTGCGCCCCGAAGGACCTCAACCTAGACGATTCCCAAGATTCCTAGGTTGGGATCCTTCGGCTATCCTCATCGGATAGCCTCAGGATGACAGGGAGTTGAATTTGTTCGGGGGCTGATCGTTGCTATCTGATCGCTCTTAGGCCTTCTTCTCTGCCTCGCGAATCGACTCCTCCAGAATCCGGATCGCGCAATCCGCCTGCTCCTCGTCAATGATCAGCGGGGGAGAGACGCGAATCGAATTTTCGCCCGAGCCGAGCGTCAGCAACCCGCGGTGAAACGCGTTATCCACCACGGCGTCGCGCAAATCCGCGGCGCGTTCCTTGGTGCGTTGGTCGCGCACAATCTCCACGCCGATCATTAAGCCCTTGCCGCGCACGTCGCCCACAATCTTGAAGCGATTCGGCCAGTCGCTGATCTTGCTGAAGATGTAATTTCCCACCTTCTCCGCATTGGCCATTAAGCCGCCTTCGATCAGGTCAAACGTTGCGGAAGCTGCGGCCAGGCAAACCGGATTGCCGCCGTACGTTGTGCCGTGCGAACCGATCTTCCAGTTCATCACGCTTTCCTTAGCGATAAACGCAGCCACCGGCATGCCGCTGGCAATTCCCTTCGCGGTCAGCAAAATGTCTGGCGTAATCCCGGCGTGGTCGCTGGCCCACCATTTTCCGGTGCGCCCCATGCCCGCCTGCACTTCGTCCATGATCAGCATGATGCCGTGCTTGTTGCAGATCCGCTGCAGTTCCTGCAGGAAAAACAGCGGCGCGGGGATGAACCCGCCTTCGCCCTGCACCGGCTCGACGATAATGGCCGCAACCTCTTCCGGCGCAAACAGCCGCTTGAAGATCTGCTGCTCCAGCATTTCGATGATTTCGCCGCCGCAGGTTTCTTTCGTGTGGCCGAGCGCGCAGCGATAGGCGTACGGATACGGAATGTGCTCGACACCGCCGAGCAGCGTCCCGAAATTCTTGCGTTGCGTGCTCTTGGAGGCAGTCAGGGAAAGCGAGCCGAGTGTCCGCCCGTGGAAGCAGCCGTAAAACGCGATCAGCTTGTCGCGCTTAGTGTGATAGCGCGCCAGCTTGATGGCGCCTTCCACCGCTTCCGTCCCGGAATTGCCGAAAAACACTTTCCACTTTTCCGACTTCGGCATCGTCGAAACCAGCTTTTCCGCGAATTCCGGCATGTGCCGATGATAAAAATCAGTACCGGCGATGTGAATCATCTCCGCAGCCTGCTTCTGGATCGCCGCCACCACTTTCGGGTGGCAGTGCCCGGTCGAACAGACTGCGATCCCCGCAGCAAAATCGAGAAATGTATTCCCGTCCGGGTCTTCCACGATCGCGCCCGATGCGCGCTCAGCCACCAGCGGGTAATCGCGCGTCAGCGATGGCGACATGAACTTCGCGTCGAATGCGATCACATCTTTCGCTTTGGGCCCGGGCAATGCCGTCTTGATTCTGGGTAGTTTGGTTTCCGTGGCTGTAATCATGATCTCTCCAGGTGTGCGTTTCGCCGGGGATTCGCAGGAAAAGTGTTATTGCGGAAGGGAGATAGATTGCGGGCTCGTGGACCGGCGGAATTCTGCCGAAACCCGCGGGAATCCTGCTTAATCGACGCTATATAACCCGGGGCGAAGGTTCGCCGGGCGAAACTTTCGGGGCACACGAGGACCCACGGCTACGCGGTCATGTTTGAGGAAGTGGAAGTGCTTCATTTGCGTTTCCAGCGGACTTTTCCGTCCTTCGTGTCTTCCAGAATTATACCACGGTCCGAGAGTTCTTTTCGCACGCGATCGGAGGCGGCAAAGTCCCGCCGCGCGCGCGCCGCCTGGCGTTCGGCTACCAGTTTTTCGATCTCTGCGTGGCTTAAACCGCCACCGTCTCCGCCAAATCCGATCGCTCTCAACTTCTCGCCGTCGTTGTGTTCCAGCACAGCAAAGACCTTGTCAAAGCCGGCCAAAAACTCCACCGC
>DATLVJ010000212.1:0-6390 GCA_035577585.1 Candidatus Limnocylindrales bacterium | reverse complement strand
GGGCCGGGGTTCCTTCAAACAGACATTTTTAAAATGAGCCAAGCTGAGGCCCTGAGGCTATCCTTGCCGGATAGCCTCAGCATGACAGCACGTTGCTATTTTCTGTTTTGCAATTCATTCGAGCCGCAGCTCACTTAACAGGGGCGGCGAGGATGGATTGCCAGTTCAGGATGGCGTTCCAAAGCATGCGTTGGTCGCCGCGATTGAGGTCGCGGTGAATTGGATTGAAATTGAAAGTGATGATGTGGCCGTTGCCTACGGGTGAATCGAGTATGGCCGGCCGGCCGAGCAAGTTCCCTTCCCCCCAAATTTGACCGCTGACAAGAATGGGAGCGCCTGTGGTGTCGCCCCACTCGAGAACGACTGTGCTTGTATCAATGGGGCCGTCGAGGCAGGTGGTGCAGTAAGCCATCCGCAGCCAACTGCGAGGCTCGGCGTACAAGGGAAAATTCTGGCGAAAGACGTAGGTATGCGGCAAATAGCCGTAGGCGATGGGATGATCCGGACGATCGAAAGTGACGCGGATGTGGGATCCGGGCGTGCGCGTTGCGGCGTGCTGCGCGGCCGCAGCGGAATCGCTGCCGCCACCTTGGGTACTGCGCGGGACGCCACCGGCTTCACGGCGGACGCCGCGAACGAGGCCGGCTTCCAGCGCGAGCATGGAACCACTACCGAGGGTGATGAGCAAGCCGCCGCGCTCGACGAAATCCTGAATCTGCGCGAGGCCCTGGTAACCGATGCCGCCGGTGATGTCGTCGGATTCGGCGGGAGTGCCGAAGTTCGGAGTTTCCGGGGTTTTCTTGAATGGCATGGGGCTCCAGCGCTTGGGTAGGCCCTCGATTTGTTCGGCGAGCTCGAGATCGACGTGGCCGTAGAGGAGGACATCGATTTTTTCGTTGAGCTTGCCGGCGCGGACGTCTTCGTCGCGAATGTAAATGTAGGGGACTTTGCGCTGGTCGAGAGAGTAGCGAACCCAGCCGATGGAATCGGTGTCGGCCCAGGGAACCCAGACGCCGAGGCGAGGCGCTTTGGCGGAGTGATGCGGAATATCGGGAACGGAGGGGCCGGCGGTGAAGTCGAGGCCCAGTTGATCGGAAATTTGGCGAAGCAAATCGGCGAGGCCGGGTTGAGATGGAAGTATCCAGGAGCCGGAGGGATATTCGACTCCGTTTGCGTTGAACGAGCGTTCGGCGATTTCGAGATTGAAGTTGGACAGGCGATAGCGGGCGGCGAGGAGGCTTTCCTGGCCAGAGTCTTTGAGGAGGAACACGGGGCCGGCGCCAGAGACTTTGCCGCGCGGTTGGGGAGCTTCGGTAAGCGGAGCGAGTGAAGCGGAGCGGACGGAGGGATCGTCTGTGCGTAGGGCTTGGAGATGATAGTGTGCGGGGAGTTCCCAGCTAACGTCGTCGTAGGGTTCGAAGGCGTCGATAGGATAGTGCTGGGGCGCGAGAAGATCGACGGCGTAATTGCGATAGGGCTGATCGAGGCGGACGACGTAGGTGCCAGCGGAAAAATTGCCTTCTTTGAGATGGAGCGGCTCTTTCGCGCGGTTGACTTCGATGTGCTGGCTCATCAGGCGGGCGACGAGTTGCGCAACGCGGGCAGGATCGCCTTGCTCGTCGGGAATCAGGAAAGCGGCGGGAGATCCATCGAGGCCTTTGCGGTAGGAGTGAAGATTTTTTTCGTAGAAGTTGTGGAGAAAGGCGCGGGAATTGGTGGCGGTGTAATCGAGGGCGGCGAGGGCGGCGGTTTCGTTGTAGTTGATATTGTCGCGGGCGGACCAGGTAACTTTTCCGGGCGAGGGAGGAAGCGGGCGATACCATTCGCGGGAAGTTTCTTCCGCAGTGAGCAGCCAACTAAGCGTTTCGGCGGTGCCGTTGCCGAAAGTTTCATAGCCGCGGCCGATGGAGTTGTGGTTCATAGCGACGGAATCGAGGAAGAGTTCTGCGAAACCTTCGCCAAAATTCCAGGTTGAGACGCCGGGCATGCCCTGGCCCGTGAGGGTTTGGACTTCGTGGAAGCTAAGGGCGAGAAATTCGGTGAATGTGATGGGATCGACTTCAGGGTTATAGGGGCCGGTACCGTTCCACGACATCAGGAAGGGTGAGCCTTCGTGGAGATCGTGAATGACGGTGGGATGCCAGTCGAAAAACATGCGGGCGACTGCTTTAGTGGTTTCCTGAGTGAGCTGGTGGGCGTCGCGATTGATGTCCACGAAAACATACTTGCCCCAGTAAGGTGGCGCTTGACGCGGGAGAGAGGCGCGATCAGTTTTGCCTTTGAGGTAGCGATAGAACCACTGGACCTGATTGTCGCGGCCGTCCGGACTGGAAACGGGATTGATGAGGACTACGAGATTTTCACGGATGCGGCGAATCATGGGTTGATCGGAAACGGCGAGGCGGTAAGCGAGCTCGAGGACGGACTCGGTGGAGCCGGTTTCGTCGGAGTGGAGCGCGGCGTTGAAATAATAGATGGGCCGTGAGGCGGCGATTAATTTTTCTGCGGCGGCGGAGTCCGTTTTGCGGGGATCAGCGAGAGCGGCGGTGGCGGATTTTAGCTGGTCGAGGGACGCGATTCCCTTCTCATCAGCGATGGCGAGAAGCAGGATGTCGCGGCCTTCTTCGGATTTTCCGATAGTGAAGACGCGGACGCGGGGAGAGGCGGCGGCGAGAGCGCGGCAGTAGGCGTAGGTTTTGGTGGAGTCAACAAGCTCGCCGGGAGCCCCCATGATGCGTCCGAAGAAGGCTCGCGGAGATGGGACTGTGGAAGACGCGGGGAGATAGGAAACCCACGGAGAAAGAAAGTGAGCTTCAGTAGTGGCTTTGGAGATTTCGTCGACCGAGCCGGGTTCGGGAGTGTCGGGAGATTGTGCAGTGAGGAGGGCAGGAGAAATAAGGAAGAGAGTGATTGCGAGAAAACGGATTTGCATTTGGCTCCGGCCTGTTCGCGGAAGATTCGGGGAACGAGGACGGAAGGAGTGTACTACAGGTGAAAAGGGGGGAGATTGCGAAAGGCGCCTGCCCCGCAAAACGATTTGGGGTGCAAAAAACGCCCCCAGGAAAACGGCCGCTACAATGGCAAGCGGGGCCACTTGAAAGTGGCCGCTAAGTTTGGACGACGTTTAGTCTAGCGTGCTGACCGCGGTGCGCTCGGCGCGGCGGCGATGGAGATAGTGCATGGCGATGTTGAGGTAAATTTCGCCACATGGGGTTTCGATGCAGAGGACCATGGCTTCGGTGTCGGTGCTGCTGCCTAGGCCTTCCTCACTGATATGAATTTCGGGCGGAAAAACCTTGAAGCGGAAGCCCTGGTCGTTCAGCAGCGTTACGCTGTTGCCGATGACCATATTGGCGAGTTCGCAGACAGTTTCGCGGATGACCTGCTCGCTTTCGGGCAGAGCTTCGCCGGCGAGCTGGCTGGCGACGCGCATGGCGACGTCGGGCGCGAGATCGAGTATGACGCGGCCTTCGATGTCGCCCTTGATGGCGATGAGAGCGGCGACGCCTTTGCGGCGATAAGTGTCCTCGTCCATCGAGAGGTCGGCGATTTTCGTCGGTGCCTGCAGAGCTTCGGCGAAAACCGCGTCGGCAGCGTTAATGAAGGGCTGGATGAGTTCCATTCTCATATTTGATGCTCCCCCGCGAGGGCAACGGGCGCGCCCGCGGCATTTGGATCGTCACCGAGAACGTAGCGAAGAATTTCGTAGAGAACTTCGGGCTTAACGGGCTTCTGGACAAAATGCTTGGCACCTTTTTGCAGCGCGGCAAGTATGTTTTCCTGGTAGCCGACCGAGGAGACCATGATGATGCGGGCGTCGGCGTGCTGGCGAACGATGCGCTCGACGGCTTCGATGCCCTCCATCTGGGGCATGGTGATGTCCATCAGGACGATGTCGGGCTTGATGCGGTTGAACTCGGCGATGGCGGTGAGTCCGTCACCGGCTTCGCCGGCCACTTCGCCGCCAAAGAGCTCGATCATCTTCATGATGTTCTTGCGAGCGAAGACGGAATCGTCCACCACGAGGTAACGGACCGGTTGATGGTCCTTGCGAAGTAGAGGCGCGAACTGTGGCATAAACATCTCCTTTTGCTCCGTGGCCCCGTCAGGCTCGCGGAGTTGAAACTGGAACTTTTTCACCCTTATCGGATTTTTCCGAACTGTCCTGGCTGCTGCGATCGGAACCATACTGGCTGATGAGGTGCGCGCCCAACGAATCGAGCGGCAGCACCTTTTGAACGAAACCCTTCATCATGGCGGCGCGCGGCATTCCGCCGACAACGCACGTTTCTTCACTTTGGGCGATGGTCATACCACCGGCGGCCTTGATCGCGCCGATACCTTCGGCACCGTCTTCGCCCATCCCCGTCATGATGATGCCGACGGAAGTGAGGCCGAACTCCTGTGCGACAGAATGGAAGAGCACGTCCGCCGACGGACGATGGCCGTTGATGGGAGGCGTGTCGGAGAGGACAACCATTTCGCCGCGCGGCATCCGGCGAACCATCATGTGGCGATTGCCTGGGCAGATAAGGACGCGTCCGGCGATAAGCAGGTCGCCGGACTTGGCTTCGTGGACGTCGAGTGCGCAGCACTCGTCTAGCCGGCGAGCAAACATGTCGGTGAAGCCTTCGGGCATGTGCTGGACGACGACGAAGGTCGCGGGGAAGTCCGCGGGAAATTGTGTGAGCAGAAACTGCAAGGCATTGGGGCCGCCGGTGGAGATGCCGATGGCGATTATGCGGTTCGGCGGAAGCGCCGGGCGCGAGCGTTTTTTGGACGATGGTGGGATTTCCAGGACCGGCTTGGGCATAGACTTGCGTCCGCCGGCGCGCTTGGCAACTTTAATTTTTTCGGCGAGTTGGAGGGCGACCGGCTCGAGATTGCCAGCGGCCGCGTTCCTGGGCTTGGCGACAAAATCGATGGCACCAAGAGCAAGGGCCTTGAAAGTGGAGTAAGCGCCTTCCTTGGAGTGGGTGCTGAAGACGATGACGGGCAGGGGCGCACCTTTCATGATCATGCGCAGGGTTTCGAGGCCGTCCATGCGGGGCATTTCGAGATCGAGGGTGACAATGTCTGGCTGGAGTTCGGCGATTTTGCGGAGTGCAAAAGCGCCATCCATGGCGGTGCCAACGACCTCGATGTCCGGATCACGCTCGAGGATTATGGGAATAAGTTTCCGCATCAGGGCGGAATCGTCGACGACCAGGACTCGGACGCGTTCTTTCATGCGATGGCTCCGAGAGAAACGGAACGGGAGAGACGGGAAAGTATTGCCGGAACGTTGAGAATCAGGACGACGGTGCCATCCCCGAGAATGGAGGCGCCACTGACCAGGTCGCTGGAGACGATTTCACCGGGAAGGGCTTTGATGACCAACTCTTCTTCCCCCACCAGGCTGTCTACCACCAGGCCGAAACGTTTTTCGGCGAGGCCGATGACGACAACGAAATTTCTTTTCTTTTTTGCGGGATTCGGGTCTTCGACCGGGTGAATGCGATTGAGCTGGTTGAGGCGCACGAGCGTGAGGATCTGATCGCGCAGGCGGAGAACTTCGCGCTGGTCGACTTTGTGAATTTCGTGATCCTGAATTCGGCTGATTTCGACGACTGCGGAAAGCGGAACGGCGAAGAGGCGCCCACCGACGCGGAAAAGCAGAGTCTGGATGCTGGCCAGCGTGAGCGGAACACGAAGCTGGATGGTGGTTCCTTTGTCTTTGCTGGAGGTGACGTGAACCGTGCCTTTGAGCCGGTCGAGGACAGTGCGAACGACGTCCATGCCGACGCCGCGGCCGGAAACCTCGGTGACTTCGGAGGCGGTGCTGAAACCCGGCTCGAAGATGAGGTTTATGACGTCTTGATCGGAGAGGCGAGTGGATTCTTCGAGCTTGATGATGCCGCTGTGAACAGCGTGTTCGCGAATATTGTTGAGATCGATGCCGCGGCCATCGTCGCGGATCTCGATGATGACCTGAGTGCCTTGATGATAGGCGTTGAGCGAAATGGTGCCACGAGCGGGCTTTCCAGCGCTAAGGCGCTCGTCGGCGGGCTCGATGCCGTGATCAACGGCGTTGCGGACGAGGTGAGTGAGCGGCTCGGAGAGCGCGTCCAAGATGCCTTTGTCGAGGTCGGTGTGTTCTCCGGAAACTTCGAGAGCGACGTCCTTTCCGCAGAGCTTGGCGATATCGCGCACGACGCGAGGAAAGCGGCGGAAAAGTTGTTCGACCGGAACCATGCGGATTTTGAGAACGCATTTGTGCAGCTCGTCGAGAACACGGGATTGGAATGCGAGCGCTTCGGCGAGCTTGCCGCGAACCGGATCGCGGGCGTGATGGACATCGAATTCGGTGAGCGTCCGGTGGAGCATGGACTTGCCGATGATTAACTCACC
>DATLVJ010000211.1:0-4725 GCA_035577585.1 Candidatus Limnocylindrales bacterium | reverse complement strand
TTTGCGGGCCGGAGCGGAGGGACCATGGCAAGATCTCAACGTTTCTCCAATCGTTGTGACGTCCGCTTCTCCCCTCTCCTCTGCTAAACTTTCCCCATGTCCTCTCCGCAAGTCTCCCCGCGCCTCGTCAACATCCGTCTCCACCCCATCAAATCCCTCGATCCCGTCTTCGTCTCCGAAGCCCGCATCAACCCCTCCGGCGGCCTGGCCCTCGACCGCGCCTGGGCCCTCTACTCACTCGACGGCAAATGGGTGAACGGCAAGCGCACCCAAGCCATCCATCTAATCCGCGCCAATTACTCTCCCGACCTCCGCGAAGTCACCCTCTCCGTCCCCCGCGACCGCCGCGAAATTCCCACGCGCACTTTCGCCTTCCCCGAAGCCCACGAAGACGCCGCCGAATGGTTCAGCGTCTTCTTCGATCAGCAAATCATCGTCCGCTACTCCGAGAACGGTTTCCCCGACGACACCGTGGCCAGTGGTCCCACGATCGTCTCCACCGCTTCCCTCGAATCTGTTTCTGAGTGGTTTGGGCCGACACCCCAGGGCTTTCCCGGCGTCACCGTAGACGAAGCCCGCGAACGCTTCCGCGCCACGCTCGAAATCGACGTCGACCCGGCAAGGGTCGCACTCGGCGAAAAGTTGCCCGCCTTCTGGGAAGATCAACTCTTCGGCGAAGACGAACGCAGCGTAGTCCGCTTCAAAATCGGGGAAATCAATTTCGAGGGCAGCAATCCCTGCGCCCGATGTCCCGTCCCCCCGCGCAATCCCCAAACCGGCGAAATCCTAGAAGGCTTCCAAAAGCGCTTCACACAACTCCGCGAATCCACTCTCCCGCCATGGTCCCCCCGCCCCCGCTTCGACCATTTCTATCGCCTATCCACCAACACCCGCGTAGCCCCAAGCGAAACCAACAAACTTCTCCGCGTAGGCGACCCTCTCCAACTCTCTTAATTCTTAAATGTAGCGCTGGTCTTTTAAGCCAGCCCTCTTGGGTTTCCGGTCCAACGCCACGCCACAATTGAACTTGAGGGTGCCCCATCCTTCGCGCCTTTTGCGAAGGGTGGGCTCTTACGATCATGCGGCAAGCAACCTCCGTGCTTCGCTCTGAAATGCGCAGTCCCCAAGCCGCGATCTCCCGTCTCCTATTACCGGCACAAATTCAGTAAGCCCGGTGCCTAATCAAACGGCGATGTATCCAACCGTGACAGTTCTTGACCTGCGGGAGTTCTGGACTGAACAACTCCCCTTTTGCAAGCTCTATGCTCTCTACCTCGGCAGCGTCACCATTTATACATTTTTCTCGTTATCCCAAATCCTGATTCGAGTGAGTTCGTTCAAAAAACAAACCGCAGCTGAAGACCAGGCAAACCGATCTCAATTACTTGCGCTTACGACAAACAAATCCGACAACCTCCGCCAGCTCACAATGTTTTCAACGTTGCTGTTCGGCCTGGTCTTCTTCCTGCAAATCCGCGCTAACTTTGCCAGCTCGAGCGATTCCAGTCTCACTGGTTGGGCATTTATCTATCAAAGTCTCGGAACTTACTTCGATTTCGCAGCCTGCGTTTTTCTCGTCTTGCTCATTCTCCACGTAGCCGAATGGATCGTCTCGGCATATCTCCGCCGCCTCACTCTTCCCCACTAAAATACTTCCGTGGCGGAAACATCCCCCTCCGCAAAATCTCCGTCCCGCACCGCCTTCGGATCTCCTCCGACCAGTTCACCCACCCCCGCTCGCTCAATCCCAAGAAATGCCGCGCCCTCTCATACGGTGCCAATCCCAGATAATACAAACGGAACAGCACCATCCTTGACGCCCACTCCGGGCCCCCCAGCGCCGCCTCCCCCGCCAGCGCAAAATCCGCCACCCAATCTTTCATTTTCGGTCGCACATCCGGCCGCCAAGAATACTTCGTCTCCATCTCCATATTCAGCGCGGCAACCCCCCGCTTCGACTCCATCACCTCCCGGGCCCCCCGATACACTTCCCAGCAAACATCAAACGCCATCTCCGGCTTCACGCTCATCTCCGCCTCCGTTATTTACTTCCTAAACTTTCTTTACCTCCTTCTTTACCTCCTTCCGCCAGCCTGTACTCCCACACCAGCTCCTCCGTCACCCACTCCCGTCTCCGTTTCTCGATTCCCCACGCGCCGTACTTCGGCTTCCGCAAATGCCGCAGCTGGGCGGAAATACTCGCCGGAGGAAACTTTGTCTTCCCCGCCAACTCCGCCAGCGTCACCCACTGCCCATATCCCGCCGCCAGTCGAAGCACCGTCAGCAGCGTCTCCCGTTGTGTCCGTCCCGGCCGGAACATCCCGTCGCGCGGTCCGCCAAGCGGTTTCTCCGCGGCATCACTCAGCTGTTCCTGGCTCATCGAGCGCCTCCTCCCGGAATGCCTCGTCCACCTCTTCGAAGTCTTCCTGCCAGGCACTCCGATCCGGGTCCTCGTAATCCCCCGCACAGCCGCTGCAAGCCCTCGCGGACATTTCCTCAGTTTCCACATTTTTCCACAGCGCAGTAACTCTGCGATTACTAGTAATCACAGAATGGGTACTGTTACGGTACAGTACGCTACACGTTAACAAAGACCAACGGAGGACCTCGTGAACACCTATCGCACACAACCGCCCTGGGAGTTTCTTCTCACCGCTTCCCGCAACACGCTCCAAAGCTACGAACTCTCCCGCCTCGGCCACGCGGCCAATCTCCGCAAGGAAATCTCTTCCCTGCTCGACCAGTGGCTCGACGAAAACGCTAACGCAATGGTTGCGCGCTGGCTGATCGAGCAGCGCGAGCGCACGGTTCTCTCCGCGGAAGCCCAATCCGCGTCGGACCAACCCTCCTCCGAACCTGCTCCCGCAAACGGCCATTCTGTGTCCGATAATCTTTTGGCGGATCGACTCGCTCACCCAAACGGTTCGCGTCGCCGCGCTTGACCCTTCGCCGCCTCTTCGCGGCGAAACCCGTTCGGTTTTTCCGATTTTGTCCAGCAGGCTCCGCCCGCCGCATGGACGGAAAGGTGTGCTTTCAGTAGCCATCTCTATGCGCACCACATCCCTCTCCCAGAGCGGCCTCGCCACCGCCCCGCAACCCTGCGGTCCAACGCCCCTCAGTTCCAAGCCCGCGTCCGCATTCCTCACATCTCACCTCGCCAACTTACGTCTTGGACCCTGTATATTTTTTAGAAGACTCTGTCTTTCTCCCACATGTGGCACAGGCACTCCTGCCTGTGCTCTTGGGGTCGTTTTCCTCTTCTCAGCGAACTCTGCGCGCCGACCTCCGCGCGCTCTGCGTTAAGTCCCCTCTTTCTGTGTCCCCAAAAACAAAAAGCGCCCCGATCTCTCGGAGCGCTTCTCCAACTTCAATTTTCTATCTTCTAATTTCTAAACCTTCTGTATCGCCGGCAACTCTCCCTTGGTGTTTTCCAGCATCTGCTCTTTCCGGTAAATCAGCGAATTAATGTCGTACGTTGCCAGCTCAAATCCATGCCCATGCGTAATCGCATCCGTAGGACAGGCCTCTACGCAGTACCCGCAAAAAATGCACCGCGAATAATCGATGTTATAGACCTTCGCATACCGCTCGCCCGCCGAGATTCTGCTGGTATCCGTATTCTCCGCCGCTTCAATATAAATGCAGTTCGAGGGGCAAGCAGCCGCGCACAAAAAACATCCCACGCACTTTTCCAGTCCGCTCTCGTCCCGGTGTAGCACGTGAATCCCGCGATACCGCGGCTGAAAGTGCACCGGCTCGTGCGGATAATTCTCCGTCACCGTCTTCCGGAACATGTTCTTCCAGGTGACCGCGAACCCCTTCACCAGCGCAACGGTCGTCGCTGCCACTTCCCCAATCAAATTAGCCATAATCCCTTGTAGCGGCCACCTTCAGGTGGCCAAGCATTCAGCAGCTTGTTTCCGCCTACTGAGTCTACCAAACCCCGCCACTCCCGCCAAACCTGGAACTCTCTGTGCCCTCTCCGTTCTTCTTCTGCGAACTCTGTGTTAAGTCCCTCTTCTGACCTATTTCAGCCCTTCCACAATCTGCTTTCCATGGAATCTTCCATTCTCAATGAATATCTCTCCCGTATGCCGTCCCGCCACCACCACGCCCGCCAAGTAGATCCCCGCCACATTGCTTTCCAGAGTATTCGGATCCAGCGACGGCCTCCGGCTTTCCGGATCCAGCCGCACTCCCAGCGCCTCAATGAAATCATAATCCGGGTGGTATCCCGTCAGCGCAAACACCTGCTTCGCCGCCAACTCCCGCACGCCTCCATCGTTCTCCACCACAATCCCCTCGCGCACAATCTCTTTCACCCGCGTGCTGAAGAGCGCCTGAATCTGCCCCGCCTTGATCCGGTTCTCAATATCCGGCCGCACCCAATACTTCAGCGACTGGCCCAGCTCCTTCGACCTCACCAGCAGCGTCACCCGCGCCCCATTCCGATACAGATCCAACGCCGACTCCACCGCCGAATTCTTCCCCCCAATCACCACCACATCCTGCTTCCAGAACGGATGCGGCTCCCTGTAGTAGTGATCCACATGCGACAGATGCTCGCCCGGCACGCCCATCTCATTCGGCAAATCGTAATACCCGGTGGCCACCACAATCTTTTTCGCCTGATATTTCTCTTCCCGCCCGCTCTCCGTTTCCGTCACCACCGTGAACGCGCCGTCGTGTCCATCCACGCGCAGCACTTTCTCAAACAGCCGCAGC
>DATLVJ010000210.1:0-2781 GCA_035577585.1 Candidatus Limnocylindrales bacterium | reverse complement strand
GACTGCGACCGCTAGGTTCTGGATATCGGCGACAGACTGGATATAGCCGCGCCCGCGGACTACGTATTCCTTGCCTGTCAGCTCCAGGCTGCGCGCGCCCACTTCGTTGTTGCCGTTGCGCACCGCGTCCATGACTTGCATCAGGGGAACTTTATAGGCCAGTAGGCGATTGGGATCGACATTGACCTGGTACTGCTTCACAAAGCCGCCGATTGTGGCAACCTCCGCCACACCCGGTACGCTCGAAAGCCAGTAGCGCAGATACCAGTCGTTGAAAGAACGCATTTGTTGAAGGTTGTTCTGCCCAGTCTTGTCAACGAGTGCGTATTGGAAGGCCCAACCGACGCCGGTCGCGTCCGGTCCCAGTTTGGGTGAGATGCCCTCGGGAAGCTGACCGCCGATCTTGCTCATATATTCGAGCACCCGTGTGCGGCCCCAGTAGATGTCCGTGCCTTCGTCGAAGACTACGTAGACATACGAAAAGCCGTAGTCCGAGCTTCCCCTTACCGTGCTCACGTGAGGGGCGGCCAACATGGCGGAAATGATGGGATACGTGATCTGGTCCTCGATCAGATCGGGACTTCGCCCCGGCCACTCCGTGTAGATGATGACTTGCGGATCCGAAAGATCCGGAATTGCATCAAGGGGAATACTGCGCAGCGACCAAACGCCGTAGAGCGTAAGGCAAATCGTGAGCACGACGATTAGCATTCGATTGTGCGCGGAAAACTCGATGATGCGGTTGATCATCTGTTCCTCTCTATCGAGCCGTAATGCTGGTTTGAGCGACGCCGATCACGTTCCCGTTCTTCCGCACCGTCACTGTGGTCTGCCACGTCCACGCCATCGGAAACTCGATTTGGCCGGTATAGACGCCGTCCCCGCTTTCACTCAGCGTCGCCTTGGAGCTCATAGGCGGCATGGCGCCCATCTGCGGCATGGAGAGACCGACGTCCACTTGCGCCCCGGTGATCGGCTTGCCATTCGCATCCCTCACGAGGAGCCGTATCGCATTCATCCCGGTCTTAGCGGTCTTAGGACCGAGAACTTCAATTGAAATAGTCTGCTTCGCCCTCGTTCCCGTACCCACCGGCGCCTGAGAAGGCGAGCCCATTCCAGCGAATGCTCCCTTTAGCCGGCTTTCCGAATCCACCACGAAATTGGCGCCCGTTACGACTCGCTCTCCGGACCTCAGACCCTGCTCGATGCCTACTTTCTCGCCCGCTTCGGCGCTGACCTTCACTTTTCTCGGTTGAACATATCCGTTGCTTTTGTCGATAAACACATACTGCTCGCTGCCGGTATCCATCACCGCGTCCTGCGGGACAAGTAGTTGCCGCCCAATTGAAACCGACATGCTGATGTTCGTGAACATTTCCGGTTTGAGCGAAAGATTGGGATTCGCGAACTCCATGCGAACCTGCGCAGTCCGGCTCTTCGGATCAAGGAACGGGTAAATGAAATCGACACGGCCGCGGATCTTCCTTCCGCCGCCCGAGTACGGCAGCTCGATTTCCGCGGCTTGTCCGGTTCGGATGAACGGCAGGTCGGTTTCATAGGCTTCGCCAAGCACCCAAACTCGCGAAAGATCGACAATTGTAAAGAGATCTTTGGAAGGATCGACAAATGTGCCGTGGTGGTAGGCGGTACGCTCCATTACGATCCCTGTCACGGGGGAATAGAACGCAATCGCGCGCTTTATCTTTCCCTCGGATTCAAGCCTTTGCATCTCCTGATCCGTGACATCCCAGAGCCGGAGCCGCTCCCTCGCTGCGGCGATAAGGTTTTCCGAGCCTTGGGCCGCGGATGGAACGGTGCTCGTCCGCAAAAGCTCTCGCGACCTCAGCGCGAGTAGAAAGTCCTGCTCGGTGGCCACGAGATCTGGGCTGTAGATCGTGAAGAGAGGATCGCCCGCATGAACCGGTTTCCCGACCGAATCGGCGAAGACCTCCTCGATGTAACCGGAGACCTTGCTGTGGATATGTGTCAGCCGGGTTTCGTCATAGCTCACCTTTCCGACAATTCGTATGTCCTTCGTAAGCGTGCCCATTTCGGCCGGAACGGAGCGCATCCCGATAAGTTGTTGCTTCTCCGGAGGTACAAAGATCGCGTTGTCCAGTGATGCGGAACTTGGGGGCGGCGCCGAAGCTGCGGTTGGGGCGGAGGGCTCTTTTTTCATCGCTGCCGCAGTGGTCGTCGAAGCCCCTCCTACTTCGAGCTTCACTAGCTTCATGCTGCAAATCGGGCAGTTCCCAGGCTTGTCCGAATGGTAGGTTTTGTGCATCGGACAGTAGTACACGTCCTTTTCGGTTGCCGCCTGTCGCATTGCTATGCCATGCCCTTGCTGGCGGCGGATCACGGCGAAATAGGCAAATCCTGCGAAAGCAAGTACGAGAAGACCCAGCAGCGATATGTTGCGAATGCGATCTCGGTTCATTGGTTTGTCTCCCGAAAAGGAACAAGTTCCTTGCCCACGATCGGCTCGAGTTTGGCGATGGCTTCTTCGTGCCGCGCGAGCTCGTCGTAATACTGGCGGTCCAGGCTAATCAGGTTCGTCAGGTTGGTTAGCAGGGTGAGGAAGTCGATGCTTCCAACTTCATAGGCTGAAGCCGAGGAGTCCACGGTCAGCTGCGCCTGCGGGATCAGCGTTGTTTTGTACAAGTTCAAAATACGCGCGCTGCTCTGAATGGAGAGATACTGATCCTTCACCTGGTAGATTGATTGTTGCTGTGCGGCTTGGTAGTTTTGCTTGGCTTCCCGCAGCTTGGAATAGGATTCTTC
>DATLVJ010000209.1:0-8099 GCA_035577585.1 Candidatus Limnocylindrales bacterium | reverse complement strand
AGAGACATGGTCGAACCTCCCTCAGAATGTGACGCAAAACTATTCTTTCTAGCGTGAGTGAAGTTTTGCGGAAGCGGGAGTTTGCGTCCATAGGACGCGGGTACTAAAGGACAGGTAATTGGGATGCCAATAGGGACAGGTGGTGAAGAGTAACGATAAAATCGGAAATCGGAAATCGGAAATCGGAAATCGGGAAGAGGGAGACTTAACACCGAAGCACAGAGGAGGAGCGCAGAGGCCACGGAGAAGAGTGAAGAACGGAAATTCTGTGACTTTAGATGGTAAGAGCCCACCCTTACAAACCAAGGGTGGGGCACCCTCAAGCACAGGTGGTGGTCGGATTAACGAAGAGCACTGGCAGGAATGGCGGTGCCGCATGGGGGAGGGAATTTAATGGGGGTGTAACTTGACCGGAGCGGAGGGCTGCGCTACGGTGTTTGTAGTTTCTCCGTGTTCAGGTTGCAGCGCAGCCAGAAGTTTGCAGGAGGAATCCCATCGGCCACCCGATCCGTTCGGCAGAACTACCTTCCAAGTGGATGAAGCGCACTATACACATTACCGGAAAAATTGAACCCTTCTTTGGCACTTTGGACGAGAACATCCGTTCCCTGGAGGAGTACCTGCGCGTGCGGACGCATCTGCACGATACACGGCTGACCGTGGAAGGCGAGCAGGAGAGCGTGGACCACGCGGTGAAGATTGTGGAGGAGTACAACCACCTGACGCGGCACGGGCGGGAGCTTACGAGCGCGGAGGTGAAGTCGCTCTTGCGGGTGGCCACGGAAGAGCCGCACGAATCGCCGCGTGGGATGTTTGAACACGGAAGGACGCGGTCGTTCGGGAAGAAAGTGGTTACGCCGAAGACGGCGACGCAGCGGAAGTACATGGAAGAGATTGAGTCGCACGACATGACGTTCGGGATTGGGCCGGGCGGGACGGGGAAGACTTACCTGGCGGTGGCGATGGCGGTGAGCGCGCTGCTGACGAAACAGATGAACCGGATTATTCTGGCGCGGCCGGCGGTGGAGGCTGGGGAACGGCTGGGGTTTTTGCCGGGGACGTTGCAGCAGAAGATTGATCCGTATATGCGGCCGCTGTACGACGCTTTGTACGACATGCTGGACGCGGACAAATTGGAGAGGTTTTTGGAGAAGGGGATTATTGAAGTGGCACCGCTGGCGTTTATGCGCGGGCGGACGTTGAATGATTCGTTCGTGATTCTGGATGAGGCGCAGAATACGACGAGCGAGCAGATGAAGATGTTTTTGACGCGGCTGGGATTTAACTCGAAGGCGGTGATTACCGGGGATATTACGCAGATTGATCTGCCTAGCGGGAAGAAGAGCGGGTTGATTGAGTCGATGGAGATTTGCGGGAAGATTCCGGGGATCAGCACGGTGCAGTTTGGGGAGAAGGATGTGGTGCGACACAATCTGGTGCAGCAGATCATTCGGGCGTATGAGGAGCATGATATGGCGCACCCGCAGAGGGGTGGGAAGACGAGCGTGACGGCGGCGAAGGAGCCGGTGAAATTGGAGACCGGGGAGTAAGACCCTCCTTCGCCGCGAGGAACGCGGCTTCGGCGGGCAGGCAGAGGGTGCGGGGAAGAAGGAAGAGAAGAGGGTTGTGGCTTTGGATCGTAAGAGCCCACCCTTAGAAACCAAGGGTGGGGCACCCTTCGAAGCTCAGGGTAAACCCTCAAGTTCAATTGGTCGTCGGCGTAACGAAGAGCACAGCCAAGAGTGGCTGTGCCACATGAGATGAGATTGATTGAGAATCGGCAGCGGGCGGTTCTGGTGCGGGTGGGGCCGCTGAAAGAGTTCCTGAAAAAGGTTGAGGGGGAGATCGGGCTGGGACCGGAGAGTGTGGCGGTGCGTTTGATTGGTGATGGGGAGATGGCGCGGCTGAACGAGACGTATCGCAAGAAGAAGGGGCCGACCGACGTGCTGTCATTTCCTGCGGCGCAGGATTCCGCAAAACCTGGAACGCTGCGGCAGCAGATGCGAAAGGCGCGTGGGAAATTTTTGGGGGACATAGCGATTGCGCCAAAGGTGGCGCGGCGGAATGCGAAGTTGTTGGGGCGCGGGTTGGGAGAGGAGTTGAAGGTGCTGATTCTGCATGGTGTGCTGCACCTTTTGGGATACGATCATGAAACCGACCGCGGGGAGATGGAACGGATTGAAATGCGACTGCGGCGGAAATTGGGAATAGCGTAATGCCGCAATTCTGGGAAACGTGGGCATTTGTCGGCAGCGTGCTGGTGTTGGCACTGGGGCTGCCGATTTTTTCGTACCTGACGCTGATCTATCGCGAATTGGGGCGAATGAGCACGGGCCGTGTGCATGAACACCTGGAGATTTTTGAAGCCGAGATTGAACCCAAGCTGAAAATTAATCGAAGGAGCGGGGGGCGGACGTTTCGTATTTTGGGGCATTTCTGGCTGGCGTTTGTGGTGCTGGAGACGACGCGCGGGGTTGTGTATCTGGTGCCGAACCGGTGGGAAGCCGCGTTGCAGTTTTTGGTTTTTCTGTCGCTGGAAGTTGTGATTGCGATGCACTTTCTGCCGGACATGCTGTTGTACCGGACGGAGGGGCGTTGGCTGAAACCGTTGCTGCCGGTGATCCGGCTGGCGATGGCGCTGGTCTGGCCGATTCGCGTGTTTCTGGAGGGAGCGGAATCGCTGGCGCGGATTTCGGAGCAGGATGCGGAGCGGACACAGGGGCAGCGCGCGGAAGAGGGGATTGAGGCGCTGGTGGAGGCGGCGGAGGAGGAGGGGATTATTGAGCCATCGCAGGCGGATTTGATTGAGCAGGTGGTGGAGTTCAGCGACAAGCGGGTGCGCGAAGTGATGACGCCACGGCCAGATGTGGTGGCGATGCAGGCAGAGGCGTCGCTGGAGGAGATGCACGCGCGATTTGTGGAAACGAAACACGCGAAGATGCCGGTGTATGGGAAGTCGCTGGACGATATTCTGGGCGTGGTGCATGCGCAAGATTTGCTGCAGATTGCGGATACGGATTTGCCCAAGCGCAAGGTGCGGGAATTGATGCGCGCGGTGCTGTTTGTGCCGGAGACGAAGCTGGGGTCGGAGATGTTGAAGGAGATGAGGCAGAAGGGGCAGTCGATGGCGGTGGTGATTGACGAGTATGGATCGGTGGCGGGGATCGCGACGGTGGAGGACTTGCTGGAAGAGATTGTGGGAGAAAAGCGCGCCGATGAAATGAAGCCGTCGCCGGATGCGGTGCGCGAAGCGGACGGCAGCCTGGTGCTGCGCGGGAGCATGACGATCGTGGATGTGGAGGAGTTGCTGGGGATACACTTTGGGGAAAATTCGGACGAGACAGTAATGACGATTGCGGGATTGCTGAGCCACGTTTCAGGAAAAGTGCCGGCGACAGGGGACAAGGTGGATTTGGAGGGGTACCGGTTCGAGGTGCTGGAAGCGAATCAGAGGAAGGTGCTGCGTCTGCGGGCGCGGCATTTGCCGGCGACGGCGCAGACGGCGCCGCGTTAAACCTTCCCTGACCGCGATTCAGGAAGTGGGTCAGGGTCCGATTGTCCCAACAGACTGAGATTTTGGGGTATTCATCGGATTTGAATCCATTCTTTTTCTTGCAACTTTCTACAAAGTGCCTTTGCGGTTTATAATCCAGCCATGTCTGATACTGATCCATTAGCAGGCATTGTCCCGCGACGTGCGCATCCCCGAATCGACGGCGAAACCGCGATCACTGAGCACATCGAGAAGATTGAAGGTGAGGTCGCGCTTGATTCGTACGTTAAGGCGCAAACGTCCGCGCCCGAGGTGGTAAAGCGCATCAATGAATTGGAGAACTGCCTGCAGCGTCTGGCTAATGCCGCCTTGGAATTAAGCGACGTTGCCAAGCATACAGAATTGCGCAGTGCCGCCGAGGAAGCTAAGTTGGTTTTGAAGAATCGGCTCGAGGTCGATGACACCAAGCATCGATTCCACAGTGAACTGGGTGTATTTAAAGACGAATTGCGAATCATTAAGGACTAGTGGTGGGTTTGCGCGCTAAGTAAACCGGCGCCACTGTGATCCGGAGTCGCTGTCGGTTTGGGAGTCCCCGCCAGTGCTTTCGCCATCCTCGACTGGCGAACTAAGGATATCTCTCGCCGCGATTGCGTCTTCCTCTCGCACCAGAATCTTAAACCCCGAGCCGGACCAAGCAAGGTGTTCCCGCATTCCTCCCGCCGTGTCCGCCTGGACCATTGCCTGAATGCCCGCATCTTCGAGCGCACCCTTGGCCAGGTCCGCCTCGGGGCGGCTGCCGTATGATTGGACGACTACAAGCTTGGAGTGATCCATGGCTAGGATTATAAACCCTGCTGAGTGGGAGAGTACTCGCTCCGCCCCCACGTTTTGACCTGCTCATCAGTTTCGGTGCACGTTGGAGGACTCCCGCGATACTATTAACCAGGCGGCTTCGGTTTCGACGTGGCGAAAGATACCTGTGTGCGTGAGCTTGCGGAGAAAAAATGAGCGCGGGTATGGGACACGAAAAGGTAGAGGCGAAGAAGGGCAAGCTTGCGTCATCCTGAGGCTATCCGACGAGGATAGCCGAAGGATCTCAATCGCTGCGTCTTGCTAGAAGTTTAAGTTGAGGTCCTTCGGTCCGCAAACGGCGCGGCCCTCAGGATGACAAGTTTTTTTAAGGTTTGAATCACGCGTGAATGCTTCTATCAGGTAAATGTGAGCTGCGGAGAGTTGGGCAAAGGAAATGAGCGAGGGTATGGGACAGAAAAAGGCAGAGGCTAAGCAAGTAGAGGCAACGAGGGTAGACGCCAAAAAGGCAGAGGCGAAGAAGGGATTTAAGGCGGGGTTTGTGGCGATTATTGGGCGGCCGAATGCGGGGAAGTCTACCTTGGTGAACCGGTTGGTGGGGCAGAAGGTGGCGATTGTTACTTCGAAGCCGCAGACTACGCGCAATAGGATTCAGGGAATCGTGACGAAACCGGAGGGGCAGATTGTGTTTATTGATACGCCGGGATTGCATGAGGGGACGACAGCTCTGAACCGGCAGATGATGCGGGAGGTGGCGGCGGCGCTGGAGGGGATTGATGTGCTGCTGTTGATGGTGGATGCGAGCCGGACTTTGCCTCATGCGGATTCGCTGTTGATTGAGAGGGCGGAACGCTTTGAAAGAGCGGACCCACCCTTCGCAAACGACGCGAAGGGTAGGCCACCCAAGACTATTTTGGCGTTGAACAAGATTGACCGCGTGCCCAGGCCGAAGTTGCTGCCGCTGCTGGATGCGTTTGGGAAGGCGTTTCCGTTTGCGGCGCTGGTGCCGATTTCGGCGTTGAAGGGCAGCGGTTGCGATGCGCTGTTGAAGGAGATTTTCAAGGCGCTGCCGGAGGCGGAGGCTTATTTTCCGGAAGATCAGATTACGGATCAGCCGGAGCGGTTTCTGGCGGGGGAGTTGATTCGGGAGAAGGCGATTCAACTGACTTATCACGAGGTGCCGCATGCCTTGGCGGTGATTATTGACAAGTATGAAGAGGGAGCGACGCTGCTGAAGATTCACGCTACGTTGCATGTGGAGCGGGATTCGCAGAAGAAGATTTTGATTGGGCATAAGGGGGACATGCTGAAGAGGATTGGGACTGAGGCGCGGAAGGAATTGGAGAAATTGTTGGGGACTAAGATTTATTTGGAGATGTTTGTGAAGGTGGTGGCGGATTGGCGGGAGAATCCGGGGAAGGTGAGGGAGCTGGATTGGCATTCGCAGTTGGAGGCGATCGCGGAGGATCAGGGGAAACAGTTTGGTGGGGAAGAGGCGGAGAAAGACGAAGAGACAGAGAAAGAATAACGCAGAGTTCGCTGAGAAGAGAAAAACACAGAGAAGAGTCGGAAGGTTGTGGCGTTCGATCGTAAGAGCCCACCCTTTCCGCAAACGGCGCGGAAAGGATGGGGCACCCTTCGAAGCTCAGGGTAAACCCTCAAGTTCATGTGTCCTAAAACTAAAAACTAAAAACTTAGAGCGGAGGACTGGGCCACCTGAAGGTGGCCGCTACTCCGGGGCGGCTATGCCTAAGGATTTCATTTTGCGGTAGAGGTGGCTGCGCTCTAGGCCTAGGGCGCTGGCGGTTTGGGTCATGTTCCAGCGGTGCTCCTGGAGTTTGCGGAGGATGAATTCGCGTTCGTAGGCGCTGCGGGCTTCGTGGAGGGTGGAGTAGGGTTGCTGGGGGCTTTCGGCTACGCCGCGGAAGAGTTCGGGCGGCAGGTGGTGCGGCTCGATGCGGGCTTGCGGGCAAACGATTACCAGGCGTTCCACCAGGTTTCTTAATTCACGGACATTGCCGGGCCAGGGAAAGCGCAAAAGGATTTCCATTGCGCCTTCGGAGAGTTCGCGCGTCTTCTTTCCATATTCGGAGCTGAATTCCGCGAGGAAGTAGCGGGCGAGGACGGGAATGTCTTCCTTGCGGTCGCGCAGGGGAGGAACGAAGAACGGGATCACGTTGAGGCGATAAAAAAGATCCTGACGGAAGGCGCCGCGAGCGATTTCCTGTTCGAGATTTTTGTTGGTGGCGGCGATGACGCGGACATCCACGTGGAGAGTTTGGTTGGAGCCGACGCGTTCGAAGCGCTGCTCTTCGAGGACGCGGAGAACTTTGGATTGCGTGCGGAGGCTCATGTCGCCGACTTCGTCGAGAAAGAGGGTGCCGCCGTCAGCCTTGGCGAACTTGCCGATTTTGTCTTCGCTGGCGCCGGTGAAGCTGCCTTTCACGTGGCCGAAGAGTTCGGATTCGATGAGTTCTTCGGGGATGGCGGCGCAATTGACTTCGACGAAGAAGGCTTTGTTGCGAAGGCTGGCAGCGTGGAGGGAGCGGGCGACGAGTTCTTTGCCGGTGCCGCTTTCGCCGTAGATTAAAACGCGGCCGTTGGTGGGGGCGGTGACGGCGATCTGCTGGCGCAGGGCCTTCATGGGAACGCTGTCGCCGACGATGCGATAGCGATGGCCGAGTTCGGTGTGGAGGAGTTGGTTTTCTTCCTGGAGGCGGCGCTGCTCGATGGCGTTGCGAACTAGGACGATGATGCGCTCGAGCGAGAGAGGCTTTTCGATGAAATCGAAGGCGCCGAGTTTGGTGGCGCGGACGGCGGTTTCGATGGTGCCGTGGCCAGAGATGATGATGACGCTCGGGGGCTGCGGGAGGCTCTGGATGCGGCTGAGGGCTTCCATGCCGTCCATGCCGGGGAGCCAGACGTCGAGGAGAACGACTTCAACGGGTGCGGAGTGGAGGCGTTCGAGAGCGAGTTCGGCGGATTCGACGGCTTCGACGGAGTAGCGCTCATCGCGAAGGATGGAGGAGAGCGACTCGCGGATGCCGGCTTCGTCATCCACGATTAAGATTTTGGGGCTGGCGCTCATCGGTCGGTATCGGCTCCGGTGCGATCGGCGAGGGCCGCGGCGGGGAGTTCCACGACGGGCAATTCAATCAGGAAGCGGGAGCCGCGGGGCTGGTGGTCCTCCATGCGGAGAGAGCCGCCGTGTTCGGCGATGATGCGGGCGGCGATGGCGAGGCCGAGGCCTGTACCGCGATCTTTGGTGGAGAAGTGAGGCAGAAACAATTTGTCCTTGTCTTCCGGCGAAATACCCTTGCCGGTATCGGAAACGGAAATTTCAATAGTATCGGATTCCGGACGCAATTGCGTGGCGACGGCGATTTCGCGGAAGGGTTCGCCTTCGAGGGCTTCGGCGGCGTTGTCGATCAGATTGACGATGACGCTGCGGAGCAGTGGAGCGTCGGCGCGTATGGCGGGAGGTTGGGCCGCGAAGGAGCTGCTAAGTGTGATGCCATCGAGGCGATTGGCGAAAACCTCGATGGCCTCGCGGACGATGCTGTTGACGTCGGCCGAGTCGAGCTTGGCGGAAGGGAAGCGAACGAATTCTGAGAATTCGTTGACCAGAGCCGCGAGGGTGCCGACTTCGCGTTCGATGAGGCGTGAGGATTCTTCGACCAAGCGGGTGAGTTCGGGGTCGCGAGGCGACGAATCGCCGTTTTCGTCGCGTTTTTCGAGATAACGCGAAAGGCGCTGGGCGGAGAGCTGAATAGGAGTGAGGGGATTTTTTATT
>DATLVJ010000208.1:0-7106 GCA_035577585.1 Candidatus Limnocylindrales bacterium | reverse complement strand
TCGCCTGTGCCCTCTTTGGCGATGATCTGATTTCCGTTCTCCTCGGCCCCAAGTGGAAAGCTGCCATTCCCATCTTCCGGTTGCTCGCGCCAACGATCCTCATGTTCGCGATGATGAATCCCTTTTCCTGGCTGCTCTTTTCCATGGGCTGGGTGAATCGAAGCCTGAAAATCGCTCTCGCCATCGCGCCGCTGGCCATTTCAGCCTACGTGATCGGATTGCCCTACGGCCCCAAAGGAGTGGCGCTCGCGTATTCAACCGCCATGACCATTTGGCTGGTGCCCCATATTCTGTGGTGCATCCATGGCACAAACATTTCGTTTGGCGACATTTTGGGCGTGGTAAAGCGTCCAGTAATCTCCGCAGCCTTCTCCGCCGCATTGGCATTCGCAGTGCAATTCGAATTCGGTCAGAATTTGCCCCCGCTGCTTCGCCTCCTAATGGGATGCGGTATTCTCTTTTTGGCTTATCTCCTCATGTTGTTGTACGTTATGGGGCAGAAAGCATTCTACGTCGACTTAATCCGAGCGTTGGCTAGCCGCTCGCCGGTCGATGAGAAAAGCTTGGCTGCTGTTTAAGAACACCCGCGCGATGAATCGTGAATCACAACCCCTGGTCAGCGTCATTACGCCGGTCTACAACTGCGCGGAGTACCTTGCGGAATGCATTGAAAGCGTCCTTGCTCAAACGTATCAGAACTGGGATTACGCGATCGTAGATAACTGCAGCGACGATGGGTCCACTGAGATAGCAAAACGGTATGCCGAAAAGGATTCACGTATTCGCGTATACCGGAACCAGCAACTGTTGCCAGCTGTCCCAAACTACAATCTAAGTTTGGGCAAGATTTCTGCTGCTAGCAAATATTGCAAGATTGTCTTTGCGGATGATTGGCTCTTTCAAGGGTGTTTGGAGCAGATGGTAGCGTTAGCAGAGGCTCATCCTTCGGTCGGAATCGTTGGTGGGTATGTATCGGAAGGTTCCGAGAGGTCGTGTACCGGGCTTCCCGTTGCCAATAGCTTCTTTCCCGGTCGTGAAATATGTCGTAGCCACCTTTTGGACAAACTATACGTTTTTGGTTCTGCAAATTCGGTTTTATACCGAAGTGATCTGGTAAGAGGTAGGGTCCCTTTTTACAACGAGAGCAACATTCACTCTGATACCGAAGTATGCTTTGCCCTTCTTAGGAGCAGTGACTTCGGGTTTATCCACCAGGTCCTCACCTTTACTCGCGTTCGAGAGCAGTCTCTTTCGACTTGGTCGACTAAAATGCAAACTGCTTTCGCAGGCGATCTCCAAATTCTGGTCGCATTTGGGTCGGACTACCTAACGAGCGATGAGCTTTCTCATCTCCTTAAAACAAATCTCTCAGAATACTACCGTTTCCTCGGCAAAACTGTACTGCTGGGACATATTAGGCAGTTGGATTATCACCGCAAGAGATTTCTGGAGATTGGTCTGAAGTTTAGCTACGCGCGTGTCGTTCATGGTGCCCTTGCCACGCTGTTCCGCCTGCTACGTGCTCCCGGTCATTCCTTTGTGAAACTGCAACACTGGCGGAACCGATCGAAGCTTAAGTGTCAAAGTTAGAATCTTTCGGATGTATCGTCTTAAGACGACGTTGGTCGAGCGCCGCGGAAGCCCTAATGTTCCTATTCATTTGGTTGAGACACTGCAAACGAAACGAAGACGTTATGCGAGAAGGAGATGAGAGCGCATGACTAGTCTAGATCTTAAGGCTGGAGAGTGGGTCGAAGTCCGAACTCAAGAAGAGATTCTAGCTACGCTAGACACACAGGGGCGCCTGGAGAATCTTCCTTTCATGCCCGAAATGCTGCTGTACTGCGGTAAACGGTTTCGAGTTTACAAACGGGCCGACAAAACCTGCGAATACACAAAGGGATGGAGCATCCGTAGGATGAAAGACTCCGTACATTTGGAAGGTATTCGCTGCGATGGAGGAAGTCATGAAGGGTGCCAGGCTAGCTGCCTAATCTTTTGGAAGGAAGCATGGTTAAAACGCGCCGGGAATAATGTACTTTCGACAGAATACCTCCAGTCCAGAACTCTTCGAGGTCAGAGCAAAGCGCACCGTTGCAGCGTCGAGCAACTTGCTGCGGCTTCCCAGTCTTTGGAATCCTCGGGAGAAAAGACGTTCATCTGCCAAGCGACAGAAGTGCTTAAATTTACTACCTACATGAGTTTTTGGGATCCCCGCCAGTACATTCGCGATTTGCGCTCGGGAAATCTCGAGAGTGGTTTTGCGGGGGGTTCTCGAGCACACAGAATTCTTGAAACGGCCCTTATAGTTTTGCGAATGGCGCAAGCGGCTATGATCGGTTTGTTTAATCATATTCAGGCGAAAAGGGGAAGTTCTCGCTATCCATTTATAATCGGCACCGCGGAGAAAACCCCTGTCGATGTACTCAAACTGCAAGTGGGCGAGCTGGTCCAAGTTCGCAGTAAAGAAGAAATTCTAGCCACACTCGACAAAGATCAAAAGAATAGAGGGCTTTGGTTCGACTCGGAGATGCTTCCTTACTGCGGTGGAATTTATCAAGTTCTCAAACGCGTCCATCGTATTATCGATGAAAGAACGGGCAAACTTGTTGATATGAAGATTCCATGCATAATTCTTGAAGGCGTGGTCTGTAAGTCAGATTTTCATAGGCTTTGCCCTCGAGCTATTTATCCGTATTGGCGCGAAAGTTGGTTGAAACGTGCTTCAACCTCGCAACCTTCCCAACTCGAAAAGCAGCTGGAATCCTGCAAGAATGAATGTTAACGCCGCTTCTGAAATTTGCCGCCTCGGCGGTTCGTTCCGTATCCGCGCGAAGCGTTTCACTCAATTCTTGCATATCTCTTTTTTCCTCGTCTTTTCCTCTTGTATAACTTCCTGTCGCAACGTTCCGCCCCTCAGCATTTCCTTCTCGCAATCGTCTCAATCCATCGCAGTCTACGACTTCGTTGAAATCGCGGCAAACGTCGCTGTCCTTCACGCCCAAAATCCATTCTCGGATGTGACATTTCACGGTTGGTTTGCGTCGGCCGGCGGTACAAAACGCTGGAATGTCGAGGGCTTTTGCGACTCCACGAACGGCAGTGTGTTCCGTATTCGATTCATGCCTCCGGCTTCAGGCGAGTACAAATATTCCGTGGAATACCGGCAAGGTTGGTCAACAAAAACTTTTGACGGCACCTTCCATGCATCCGATGCGCATCACCGCGGCCCAATTCGAGTTGATCCGCAATTTCCCTGGCATTTCGTCTGGGAGGGCACGGGCGAGCATTATTTTTTCAACGGAAGTACAGCGTACTGGTTGATGGGCTGGCAGGACGACAAGATCATTCAATCCAGCATCGATCGCCTTCACGAGCTGAAAGTTAATCGGATGCGGGTCACCATCGCCGGCCGCTCAAATCTCTTATATGGCGAGCCCGTCATGACAGGTGAAAACTGGACGTTGTTTATCACCCCATGGCCGGCAAAACTCCCCGAAGACCCTTACCACCCGGGATTTGATTACACCCGCTTTGATGTTGCTTATTGGCAGAAATTCGACCGCGCG
Organism: Candidatus Limnocylindrales bacterium; assembly: GCA_035577585.1. Lineage (GTDB taxonomy): Bacteria > Acidobacteriota > Terriglobia > Acidiferrales > UBA7541 > Acidiferrum. The sequence continues at coordinate 3,537 of DATLVJ010000208.1, read as the reverse complement.
CTTCGATATGCTCGAGACAATGACATGATCGTTTCTCTTGTTCTGGATATGAATGATGGTCTGGTTCACCCCGCGAAATTCAGTTCGGACGAGCGACGGTTCATTCGATACGCTGTTGCCCGGTTTGGCGCTTTCTCTAACATCACCTGGGACCTCGGCGACGATCTGGATCGCTACCGCAACCCCATCTGGACACACCTCACAGGAACTTGGCTCGAGGAACTCGATCCTTATCACCACCTGGCAACCAGCCATCCCGTCAATAACCAACACCAGGACCGCGCGTCCCCTTGGTTTGGCTTTACCTCTTTTCAGGAATGGTCGCGCGATCAGCACGCCTTCATGCTCGCTCAACGAAAAATACAGCAGGGAACAGGCCGTATCATTCCCCAAACTAATGAAGAATACGGTTACGAGGATCACTATCCCCTGTGGTCCGCCGGGCTCGGCTCAGAATCTGCGGATACTTTGCGCCGAACGGCCTGGGGAATCGTGATGGCCGGTGGTTACCAGACCACCGGTGAGTCTGCCCGGCGCGGGACAAATGTCTGGCCGGACACTGGCGGTGGCTGGATGAATGGCCGTGGCGATTCCACGATGACCATGCTCCAAGGCTATTCCCACATGGTTGAATTCTTCACCAGCTTCGAGTGGTGGAAAACCGAACCTCACGATGAACTTGTGAGCGGTGGTGACTTTTGTCTCGCAAAACTCGGTGAGACTTACGCGGTCTATCTCCCAAAAGGCGGGAGCGTCACCATTAAACTTCAACCGGGACGCTACGCCGGCAAATCGTTCAATCCGGCCACCGGGGAGTGGCGTGAAATGTCTCCCATTCAGGGTTCGTCATGGACCTCGCCTGCCGCCTCAAGCGCCAACGACTGGGCCTTTTTGCTTCAGAGAATCTCCCCTCGCTAATTCCCCTCAGCAGTCGCCAAAATTCACCTATCCAGTTCTCACTAGCCAACCCGGAGGCGTAGGGCGTGCTCTGCCCGCTCGCTCAAGGTAGAATTTGTGCGACAAGAATCTCAGCCTGTAGCCATTGTGCCCAATTGGGAGGATTCAGCTATGACGTCCAGCACGGAAGAACTGCAAGCGATCAAGAAACGCTTAAGCGATCTGGAGGCCCAGAATCGCAGACTCAAGTGGAGTGTCCTTTCTTTGCTCGCCGCCCTCTCTGCAGTCGTGCTGATGGGCCAGGCGGCCCCAACTCCCAAGGTCATTGAGGCCCAGCGATTCGTGCTGAAGGATGCAAAAGGGAATGTTCGTGCCTGGATGGGCCTGTTCGGCGAAGGCTCGGAATTAATTCTTGGTGACACCAATAAAGAACCAAAATTGACACTGAAGGTCAGTGAAGAAGCAAGTGACCTTCATTTCTATGGAGAGAAGCACTCCGGTATGAATCTCGGTGTGGACTTGGGCAATCCCGCCGTCTCTATCGAAGCTGCGGACGGGCAGGGGAAAGCAGACATTTCTTTTTCAACATCCGGCCCTTCGATTGCCCTGCAGGACGCAAAAGGGTTTTCGACGATCCTTGGTTCGGCCCAACGAACAGCTCCGGCAGGATCCGGGGGCAAAAGGCCTTCAGCTGCATCCCTCATGATATTGGATAAGTCTGGCAAAATCCTCTGGAAGGCCCCCTGAAACGCCAAGGCGCGCGGGTTTTTGGCCGAACTGCATAAGCGAGGTTCCGACACTGTCTGGTTCAGATTCGCACCACGAGCGGGCGGCTGTGTGTTGCCCCGTCAGTTCGGGAGCAGGCCGAAGACCGTGAACGCGTTTTGTCCGGCGAGATAGACTTTGCCATTCGCGATTGTGGGTACGGTGAACTTCGTCGCTAGTGAAGCGGCGCCCGCTCCCCCCGATGGACTGATGTAAAGCCGCGAGCCCAGGTTCGTCGCGTCATAGGCATTCAGTATGGTCGGCCCTCCCGACTCGTATCCGGAAACGTCCGCCACCCAGACGATGCCATTCGTAGTGCCGTTTGCGGAGACTGCGGGTGTTGCTCCCCGGAAGCCGAATTGGTTGGTTGAGTGTGAAACGGCCCCGATGGTGATGTTCCCATTGGATATCGCGTACTGCCGCATTACATCGCCCACCACAACGGCATATATATTCCCGTTCCAATAGGCCGGTTGACCGTAGAACCCGTTCGTGGCGCTGCCTGTGTTGAAAGCAACGTTTATTTCTTCCACGTCATGATTGCTGGCAGAATTGAACCCCCCCATGTTTGTTTGATCTAGCAGGTAAATCACACCGACCTTACCTGTGGCGATCAATAAATGCGGGTGCGTGGCCGAACCCACCGAGTCGGGAAGGACGATTGGATTGGAGGATCCGAGATCGATGTCATTCGTCTGCATGATCTGTTGATCAAACGGCGTGAAGAAGTCCAACCTCGTGCCCTGAGGGCTGATTTTAATGACAGAATCCGAGAAATTGTTGACTCCATCGAAAAACCCGTTGCCGGTCTCCACGTAGATGTTGCCGCTTGAATCTACCGCGGGGCCGTTTCCTGAGTTCCAGATAGCTCCGCCATTGTTTCCATTGATCGGGTCCGTCGTGTGGTAGACCCACTGTTGCGTCAGCGGCGCAGCAGCGGTGTATGCCATCATCCATCCCTGCCATACCCCGTTATCCCCGTGCGAACCTATCGCTACATACACAGTTCCGTTGTTAAGCAGTAGCGCGGCTCTTTGCAGATGTGTCAACGGATTGAAATTCGGCCCCGTTACTACTACTGGACCATTGAATTTCTCTGCGCCCGTAATCATATCCAGTGCGTGCAAACGGTGAATGAAACACGGATTCGCCGTGGAGCAGCCAGTGCCAACTGTTTCCTTCGTTTTTGCCATTACGTAAATAGTGTTTGTCGTGGGGTCGATTACCGGTGTCGAGGTGATGCCGATTTCGGGGGTGAGGTCGCCGAATTCATTTACGTCCGCGGGCGAAACGGTGGTCACTCCCGTGGAAAGGAAATTTACATGCCACAATTGGACGCACGAAGGTGAATCCGCATCGAACGCATACACGCTGTCGTGCTCGGTGGCGATGAACACGACGTTCCGGGTCTGCCCACTAATATTTAGTCCGGGGACGTATAACGGCGTCGCGTACAGGTATCCATCCACCGCACAGCTGAACAGCACTCCGAATGTGGAACTGTTGACCGTCGCTGGCGTCAGCGCGTACTCCTTAAGATTTTGGCCGGTGCGCGCATTATCGTTGTGGTAGGTATACATTCCTGGGAAATCAGTGACGGCCACGGTTGCCGAGGCGCTCGTCGATGGGCTGGAATTGCTTGTCACGGTGACCGTATGTACACCCGGTTGCGTGCCGGGCGTGTATAACCCGGCGGATGAGACTGTACCGTTTGTAGACGACCCGCCTGCAACTCCATCTACTGACCAGCTCACTCCGCCGTTCTGTGGATCGTTACTCAGTGTTCCCGTGAACTGTTGCGGTTGCGAGAGGGTGACTGCCGCCCGCTTTGGACTGATCGTTACGGAGAGATTTGTCACGTTAAACGTAACGCCG
>DATLVJ010000207.1:0-17829 GCA_035577585.1 Candidatus Limnocylindrales bacterium | reverse complement strand
TCAGCTCGTACGCCAACGCGGAACTGTAGGGTCGTGTTTGTAGGGCCCGCCGTAGCCGCCGAATTTGCGGCGGAGGCGGGCCGTTTTGTATCTATAGGCCTCTATCGCTCCCGCCCGGTTTGTATTTCCGCTGTGCTGCCTGGAGAATCCCTCTGTGAAAATTAAAATTCTCGGCTCCGCGGCCGGCGGCGGCTTCCCCCAATGGAATTGCGCCTGCCGTAACTGTTCCCGCCTGCGCTCCGGTAAAATTCACGCCAAACCGCGCACCCAAACTCAAATCGCATTCACACCGGACGATCGCATCTGGTTCCTGATTGGCGCTTCACCGGATCTGCGCGCGCAGATTCTTTCCACCCCCGAACTCTCTCCGAACCCCGACGCCCCCGGCTCCACTCCGATTGGCGGCGTGTTTTTGCCTTCTGCCGATGTGGACGCTGTAATGGGCCTGCTCCACTTGCGGGAATTCCAGAGCTTTTTCGTTTTCGCCACTCCCGCCGTCCAATGCGTGCTCAAAACGGAAAATCGCCTCTTCAAAGTTCTCGAACGCGGCGATTCTCCCGTGCAGTGGCAGGTGCTTTCGAACACCGGCCGCCTCGGCTGCCATCTCTCCGAATCCCCCGGCGAAACGCCAACCTTTGTCTGCAACACCATTTCGATGGGCGGCTTATTCCCCGATTACGCCAGCGAAGAATTTCTTCGCGCCGCTGCGCCCGAAGACGCCACCCTGGGCTTCCTCATCGAACAGGGAGAAAAAAAACTCTTCGTCGCCACTTCCCTTTCCGGCGAGAACTCCGAATGGCGAAAGTTGGCCGCCTCCGCCGACGTCTCCCTGATCGACGGCACCTTCTGGTCCGACGATGAACTGATGCGCACAGGACGCACCGGCAAAACCGCCCGCGAAATCGGCCATCTTCCATTGTCGGGGCCGGACGGCTTGCTGGCGCAATTCCCGGCCGAGGCAAAGGGCCGCAAAATTCTCATCCACATCAACAACACCAATCCCATCCTCGATGAAGACTCCCCCGAACACCGCGCGGTACTGGATGCCGGCTTCGAAATCGCCTACGATGGCCTTACCATCTCTCTATGAATGCCAGCCAAAACGAAAAACCCCTCGGGGAAAAGGAATTTATCGCCGGGTTCCACGCCATTGGCGAAGAGCGCTATCACCACAAGCATCCATTCCATCTGTTGATGCACGAAGGCAAGCTCACCCGCGGGCAACTGCAAGCCTGGGCCTTGAATCGCTACTACTACCAGTCGCACATTCCCATCAAAGACGCCGCCATTCTCGCTCGCAGCAAGGATCCCGCCTTTCGCGTCGCGTGGCGCAAACGCATCCTCGACCACGACGGCGACGGCAAAAATCCGGGTGGAATCGAAAAATGGCTCCGGCTTGTCGAAGGAACCGGCTTGCACCGCGAGCAAGCCATCCAGGGCGAAGGCATCCTGCCCGGCACGCGCTATGCCGTTCAGGCTTACGTGCTGCTCGTTTCGCGTACTTCGCATCTCGAAGCCGTGGCTTCTTCCCTCACCGAACTTTTCAGCAAAACTTTAATCTCCCTCCGCATGGACCGCATGCGCCAGCACTAACCCTGGCTCGTTCCCGCCCTCGAATATTTCAAGGGCCGCTTGACGCAAGCCCCCGAAGACGCCGAGTTTGCCCTCGCTTACTGCGTCAAGCACGCCCGGACCCGCGAACAGCAGGAACTTGCCTACTCCGCACTTCGCGCCAAGTGCGATATTCTGTGGGCGCAGCTCGACGCGCTCTATTTCGCGTACGTAAACCCCGGCTGGCCGCCTCCGGGCGCGTTCCAGCCCGCCAAGGAATCTGCAGAATGAAGCCGGAACTCACCGCCACGCCGCGCCTCGCCCCCGGTGTGCGCCTCAACGAAAAATCGCAACTGCCGCGCACTCTACTGATGCCCGAACGCGCACTCCGCCTCAACGGCCCAAGCCTTGAAATCGTGCAACTCTGCGACGGCCACCACACCGTCCAGCAAATCGCCGAAAAGCTTCACACGCTCTATTCCAAAGCCGAGCCGCAGCGCATCACCGACGACCTGCTAGGCTACCTGGCGCTCCTTCACGACCAGCGCGCCATCGATTTCTAATGTAGGGACCGCCTCCTGCCCTGAGCGAAGCCGAAGGGTCTGAGGCGGTCCGCGTCACCGGATCATGCCGACCACTCTCCCCACACCGCTAGCCCTCGTCGCCGAACTCACCCACCGCTGTCCGCTCCACTGCGTCTACTGCTCCAATCCGCTAGAACTCGCCAAGCGCGAATCCGAGCTTCCCACACAAACTTGGGTCCGCGTGTTTCAGGAAGCCGCGAAAGCCGGCGTCCTCCAGGTCGATTTCACCGGCGGCGAACCCCTCGCCCGCACCGACATCGTCGAACTCGTCCACGCCGCCCGCCTCGCCGGACTCTACGTCAGCCTCATCACCAGCGGCCTTCCGCTCGACGAAGCGAAACTCGCCGCTCTCGTCGAAGCAGGCCTCGATCATTTCCAATTAAGCTTTCAGGGAGCGACCGAGCAGACCGCCCGCGAAATCTCCAATTCCACTTCGCATCCGCAAAAACTCCGCGTTCTCGAATGGCTCAAGAAGCACCGTATCGGCGTCACTCTGAACTTCGTCATCCACCGCCAGAACATTCAGGAACTCGAAGAGATGCTTCTCCTCGTCGACGAGCACCGGCCCGGCTGCGTGGAATTCGCCAGCGTCCAATACTACGGCTGGGCCCTGGCAAATCGCCAAGCGCTCTTGCCCACCCGCCGCCAGCTTGAATTTTGCGTCGCCAAACTCAAGGAAGCCGAGGAACGCCTGAAAGGCAAAACGCGCGTCGTCTTCGTCGTCCCGGATTACTACGCAAAATTTCCGAAACCCTGCGTCGGCGGCTGGGGACGCAAGCTCATGCTCGTCTCTCCAGATGGCGCCGTCCTTCCCTGCCACGCAGCCGGCGTGATTCCAGGAATCCACTTTGAAAATGTGCGGGATAAATCATTGCAGGAAATCTGGGAAAGTTCGCCAGCCTTCCAGAAGTTTCGTGGTGAAGATTGGATGCAGGAACCCTGCAAATCCTGCGACCGCCGGCATCAGGACTTCGGCGGCTGCCGCTGCCAGGCCATGGCGCTGACGGGCGATCCGGCCGCTACCGACCCCGTCTGCTCCCTTGCGCCCACACGCACCAAAGTCGACGCGATCCTAGCCTCAATAAATGAACCAAAGCCCGCCATCCTAGAAGAAAAGCCAGCCTACATCTACCGCCCAAATCCCGCATAAGGCTGACGTTACCCGCCCACCACCGCACCCACCGGCGCTCTTCCCACTCGCATCGCCACCCGCCAAATGAAAAACAAACAACCCGCAAACACAATCGATCCAAACAGCAACACTGTGTTAGGCGTTCCAATCCGCTTCGCCACTCCACCCGCCAGCAGCGCCCCGATCGGCTGCACGCCCATAAACATCGTGGCGTAAACCGCCATCAATCGGCTCCGCAATTCATCCGGCACACGCTCCTGAATGATTGTGTTGGTAGCCGCCATCTGCGAAGTCGCGGCGAACCCCACAACAAAAAGCACCGTCGCGCAAAGCCAGAAAATTGTGGCGTGCGACATCACAATCAATCCAACTGCGCACACCGTGCACGTCGCGGCGATCCAGCGTGCCAAACCCGTATAACTCGTCCGGGCCGCAAATTGCAACGCACCCAGAAACGCGCCAACGCCCGCGGCACTCATCAGCAGGCTAAACGTCCCCGCGTTCCCATGGAGAATGTCGTGGGCATAGATCGGCAGGAACACCGAGTATTGCAGCCCAAACATACTCAACATGCACAGCATCACCAGCGCCGAGCGGATCGGCACATCTTGCATCGCGAATTTGAATCCCAGCACAAAACTCCGCACCGGCGATTCGTCCGGCGGCTTTTTGGCCGTAGGCGCAATGCGCATCATCAGCAACGCCACCAGCACCGCGATGAAACTCACCCCATTCAAAAAGAAGCACCACCCTTCGCCCAGCAGAACAATCGCAAATCCCGCAATCGCCGGCCCCACCACCCGGGCCCCGTTAAAAATCGAAGAATTCAGCGCGATCGCGTTCGGCAGATCTTCCTTACCCACCATTTGCACAAAAAACGACTGCCGGATCGGCACGTCAAACGCATTCACGATCCCGACCAGAAACGCAATCACGATCAAATGCCACTCGCGAATCAAATGCGTCAGCGTCAGCCCAGCCAGCACAAACGCCAGAACCATCGAAAGCGATTGCGTCGCGATCACTCCGCGGTGCCGGTTATATCGGTCGCCAACATACCCGCCCATCCAGGCCAGCAGCAGCATCGGCACCTGGCTCGCAAATCCAAACACTCCCAGCAACGCCACCGATCCGGTCAGCTTGTACACGAGCCACTGCTGCGCCGTGGTCTGCATCCACGTGCCAACCAGCGAAATAAGCTGTCCAATGATGAATAGCTGAAAGTTGCGGTGCTTCAGGGCGCGAAATCGTGTCGACAACTCTGGAATCGGAGTCTCCCTAACCGTTCGATGCGCGGCAATCCAACAAGTCACGATGCCGCGAGAAGTGGGGAGTTGTCAACGAGCCGGAAGGCATGGCAGAAAAAAGCGCTTGGCCAAATTGGAATTCGCTCTTCGGGCGTGATCAAAAAAAACAATACTTATGCCCAGCATGCTTGTCGGCAGGGGGCCTGGCTTCCGTTCCGGCCAATCATCGCCATCGCAATATTCTGTCGGCGAAGTCGAATTCAACGTGTTTTGCTTTTAGAGAGGCGACGCCGAGGTACCCGTCTATTCCGGGGATGTTGCCAGTGCCGGGTCCATCCGCTAGGAAGACAGTCGCGACCGTCTCCACACCAAACAGCCGGACGCCCGGCACCTTCACCTGTGTCGTTTGCAAGCGTCCAATGTCTACCTCGATCCCATCCCCTTCCGTGCGAAAACCCGGCACTCCCTTGTGAAGACGTTCTTTGTACATCAGCATGACTTCGAAGCCGGTATCAATCACCAAATGCATTGGGTATCCCTGAACTACGACTGGAATTGTAAAATATGCCGGAGGGGGTACTCCGCCTGCTCTGTCGCCCGACAACTCCCAGGATACCGTTCGTTTTTCGTAGTCGATGAAAAGCTTTTTGCTCCTGCCCAGCAGATCGAGCCCGATGATCCCATCCACATTTTCGGCCAATTCTGAATATTTTCCGAGCTTTGCCACCATCACCCGGAAGTTGACCGCCTGGAAAGGTCCAATCCGGATAACTGGAATTTCGGCCCAATCCACAGCGGCCTCGCGGTCAAAATTCGTAATTTTTCCGGGGTGTCGGTGTAGTCGCAACCTGTCCGCCAACTTTTGATCAATAAATGTATTGGTTGCGCCTGTATCTAGGATGAACTTCAAACCATCCATCTCTCCAACCTGCCCTTCGACGACCACCAGGAAGTTCGAGCGCAATTGGAAAGGGATTGTGGAGCTGACTGCGGAAACGCCCAATTCTTGGGCGCCAAGGATTGAGATGAACAAAAATCCCAGCACCAGGAATGTCCGGACCAAAACTGGCATTGCCTGACCCATGACGCTCACCTCGGCCGCAGTAGCGGTCGGGCCGAGCGTCGGTCAGACGGGTTGGTACCTCAATTCACCGGTGCTCTCCAATGTGCATTGACTAGGTCAACGTAGATTTGCTTGATAAACCTGCCATTTATCCGCGGCCTTCTCCTCCCATTAAACTAACTTCATGGAACATTTCATTAATTCAAACGTCTATCCAATATATCGCCGCTCCAGGAGACACCTTGTGCGGCGGGGAATACTCATCGAGGTGCCGGATGGTGCAGCCCGGCTTAAACGGGACGACGCGGTTCGGAGTCTTCGAACTCGACAGGCGATCTGGCGAACTCCGCAAGGCCGGCAGCCGAATCCGGCTGCAGATTCAGCCCCTTAAAGTATTGACAGCGCTTCTTGAAGAGCCGGGCGCAGTCGTAACCCGCGATGAACTGAAACATCGTATTTGGCCGGAGGAATCTTTTGGCGACTTCGACCACGCTGTAAACGTCGCCGTGGCTAAACTGCGCGCCGCGCTGGCGGATTCTGCGGACACGCCCCGCTTTATCGAAACGCTTCCCCGCCGCGGCTATCGGTTCATTTATCCGGTGGACTTGCCGACGCATGCTTCCGACCATCGGGCCGACCCCTCGCCAGCACACCCGCTCACGACCACTTCGAAAATGTCCCGCACTGCCCGAGTCGTGATCGCCGCCACCGTGTCCGCCACCATTGCATCGGGTGCTTTTGCCTGGTGGCTCCATTCCCGCAAGCCGCATATGCTGACCGACAAAGACACCGTCGTCCTTGCGGATATCTCCAACAGCACCGGCGATTCCGTTTTCGACGGTACACTGCGGCAGGGCCTCTCAGTCCAACTGGAGCAGTCCCCTTTCCTCAGCCTGATTTCCGATGAACGCATCCGGCAAACGCTTAGCCTGATGGGCCAGGAACCCGACGCGCGGCTTACGCCGGAAATTGCGCGGGAACTTTGCCAGCGCACCGGCAGCGCGGGGGTTCTTGACGGTTCCATCGCGAAGCTCGGCAATCAATACGTTTTGGGACTCAAGGCGGTCAGCTGTGACAGCGGGGACGTGCTTGCCGAGGAACAAGCCACGGCAGACAGCAAAGAACTTGTGTTGAAATCCTTGGCCGACGCTTCCTCGAAACTCCGCTGGAGGCTTGGCGAATCCCTCGGCACCGTTAAGAAATTCAGCGCTCCCGTCGAACAGGTCACGACACCATCGCTTGAGGCTCTCCAGGCGTACAGCCTGGGACGCACCACCATGATCGACAAGGAAGATCACCTGGCTGCGGTCCCTCTATTTCAGCGAGCCATTGATCTTGATCCTAATTTTGCTATGGCTTATGCCTCCATGGGCATGGCCTACTTCCAGCTCTCCGAAAAGCAGAGGCTTGGGTATTTCCGTACGGCTTATGATCTGCGCGATCGCGTCAGCGAACGCGAGCGGTTTTATATTGAAGCTCACTACCACGAATACGTCACCGGTGACTGGGAAAAGGCCCGGGAAGTTTACGAGCTTTGGGCGCAAACCTACCCGAGGGATGACGTCGCTCACCTTAATCTGAGCGTTCTCTATCTTCATTTGGGAGAGTTTGAGAAAGCACACGCCCAGGCGAGCGAGAGCTTGCGGCTGCTGCCCGGAGATTGCATCAGTTATGGAGCTGTCGCGGCGTCGCTGCTCAGCGCGGGCCGCCTGGACGAAGGCCGGGCTGTCATTGCCGAGGCGCACGCAAAAAAACTCGATTGTCTTCACCTGAATTACACCATGTACAGACTTGCGTTTTTGCGCGGCGACACGGCGGGGATGGACCAGCAATCCGATTTATCCGTGGGCAGGCATGTCGTGGGGCTTCTTCCCCTGCAGGCGCGTACTGCTGCTTATTATGGCCAGTTGAAGCGGGCGCGCGACCTGTTTCGTGAGGCCATAAACTTGGCAGGAGAATCGAAGCGGCCTGAACTGGCTGCTCTGCTGGAGGTTCAAGAGGCCGAATCGGAAGCCCTGATCGGGAGCGCTGATGCGGCGCGAAATTTAACTGGCGCGGGCCTCGCGCTCTCAAACGGAAGCGACACGCAAGGTCCCGCAGCATTGATTCTTGCCTTGACAGGCGATTCGGGCCGGGCGCAATCGCTCATCGACGACCTGGCCGCGCGGTTTCCAAGGAGCACTCTCATCCAGGCAAACTATTTGCCAGCCGCGCGAGCGCAAATTGCACTCAATCGAAAGGAACCCTCCAAAGCGATCGAGACACTCCAAGCTTCTACAGCGTATGAGTTGGGGGATATGGAGGACGTCAATGCGGGGTATACGGTTTATTTGCGCGCGCAAGCCTATCTGGCCGCTCATCAGGAGGCCAAAGCCTCTGCCGAGTTTCAGAAGATCCTCGACCATCCAGGAATTGTGTTGAACGATCCGATTGCCGCGCTTGCTCGCGTGGGGCTGGCCCGCGCCTATGTCGCCCAGGGCGACATCGCCAAAGCAAAAGCAGCTTATGGCGACTTCTTCTCTCTCTGGAAAAACGCCGATCCCGACCTTCCCGTCTATCAGCAAGCCAAAGCCGAATTCGCCAACTTCCGCTAGACCTCGCCGCTCCAGCTCAGAGGTTGCTCACTTTCTAATCCCTATTCATTGCGGCTGCCAATCGATCGCGTAGATCTCATCGTTACTGGCGTCACGCGTGATCAGCAGTGAATCGTCCGGAGCGAGCCCCGCCCATTCTCCCAGCGGTCCCCAGAACCTGCGAATTTCGGAAAGGCTGGCCAGTCGTTCTAGCTTACGGTCCGAGATACGGATTCGATAGAACCCCGGATCATCGGAAAAAAAGCTGTCGAAATATATATACTGCCCGCTATGCGACCAACTCGGATAGCCAACCTGCATCCGTATGAGCTCCGTCCACTTTTGCACCGCAACGTCGTATAGCATCAGCCCCTTTTCATCCCCGCTAATCGCTGCGATGTATTTTCCATCCGGCGAAACTCGCGGAGAGAAAAAATGCTCGGCACCGGGCAAATCGCTCGCCTTCCGGGTTTGTAAATCCAGTATCGAAATCCCTCTTCCGGCCGGCCCCAGATTGTTCAGCGATAGCACGATCGACTTTCCATCCGGCGTCCAGCCGGGGTCCACACCTGCCGCTGCCTCCGGCGCAAGATCTTCCCACTGACCCCCATTTGCTGAAATCAAGCATGCTCTCCAATTCGCGTTCAGCGTCCGGCCCATGAACACAATCTGCTTCCCGTCGGGCGACCATCGAGGAAGCCCTGCTGTGATTTTGCCCGGAGCGGTGAGCTGCATCCTTTCGCTGCCATCCACCCGGCTTCGCCACAGCGCCCTGTCTGGAACGCTGACGTACGTCACCCACTGCCCATCCGCTGAAAATGCCAGGTCGCTGGCTGATAAACCGCCGAGGAACGCTCTGAACCCGGATGCTCCGTCGTAGCGCAACAATTCCGCCCGAGGCTGCGCGCCGACGGCAAATAATCTTTTTCCGTCCCGGCCGGGAGAAGGCGCGGTGAAATCCAACGGCCCGTTGGTCAGCTGCAGCGCTTGTGGCTTCCGGTTAAACCATTGTTCGCGTTCGTTCCACACCCAGATATTGCTATGCCCTTCGCGATACCGCTCGAACAGCAGGTGCTTTCCATCGGCGGTCCACTTCGCGCAACAATCGCGTCCCGTACCGCGTTCGCCCGGGAACAGTGGGTGCGCATTGCTCCCGTCCCGATTCGCCACCCAAATCCTGTTGCTGGCTGTGCGCCTGTCCGTAACGGTAAAACTGATTTTCCGGCCATCAGAGGAAATCGCCAGGTCTGTCGCCGTGCCGTTCGTGGTAAGGATCTGGTGCGCCTGGCCGCCATCGGCCGCGGCCTCGTAGATGCCGTCTGGCTTCGAGAAAACCAGCCCCTGCGGAAACGCCGTCAAGGATTCCACAACCAGGTCACCCAGCCGCCGCGGCGCACCCGTCGGAAGCGGCAGCAACCACACTTGCGCCTGTTTATTCATGTGATGAAATTCGCCCGCCAGCAGGGCAGAACCATCCGGCGTTACACCAGCCAGCATGGTGTTGGTAAACGGCGTTTGCAGTTTGGCTGTTTCTCCGCCCGCGGCCGACACCTCGGCAATTCCAAAATGCCCGGAATCGTACTCCCCGAAATACAGCCGCTCGCCGTCCGACGTAATACTGTATTTCTGCCGGCCATCGCTGGTGATCTGCTGGTACCCGGTGATCCGTGGCAAAGCCGCCGGCCGCAACCAATACCCTCCCAGCAAGCCCGCTCCCAACAGGATGGGTACAGGCAAGTAGAGCAGTAGCTTCCTCCGGGCCTGCTGTCTCAGGGGACCGCGCCCGGGGATCTCCGGCACACCATTCCCACCGGCTTTTGTCCCGTTTCCATTGGTGTCCGTTTGCGGAGTAATGCTTGAGATTGTGGCGGGGCTCGCAGACTCGTCTTGCACCGGCGCTAGAAAACGATATCCGCGCCGGTACAGCGTTTCGATGAATCGAGGATTGTCGGACTCATCCCCAAGAACCTGGCGAAGTTTCTTTACCGCGCTGTTCAACCCCAAATCGAAATCTACAAATGTGTCTCCTGCCCACAATCGCTTCTGGATTTCCTCGCGCGTCACAATTTGGCCGGGACGCTCCAGCAACAGGGCAAGAATCTGGAACGGCTGGTCTTGGATTTTGATCTTGATCCCAGCCTTGCGCAATTCTTGCGACGCAAAATCAACCTCGTAGAGGCCAAAGCGGATGCCTCGTTTGACAGTCGTAAGTTCTTCCATCGCTCACATCCTTGACTTCCGGCAGTATACGTTTTCGGCTTCCGCAGTTGGCCATTTGCCGGAATCACTTTTCGCCGCACAACCTTTATTTTCTTGCAGTTAGCCGGCCAGAATCGTTTCCCTTGCGGGTCAGCCCGTAACCATTGTCCTGCCAATCTTTGACGCAGAAACTTCGCAAAAGACTGCTCTTGAATTGCCGTCAGTCTTGAGACGAATCAAACCGAAAGGAAATATCATGAATACCAAACTTCTGGCAGCGGGCTTGTTCTTTCTGGGAGGGGTAGTTTCAACCAATGCGCAAACCGGCGGAGTACGCGTCAAAATTCCCTTCGAATTCGAAATCGCCGACAAACACTTGCCCGCCGGCGAATATGTAGTCTCTTCGGATCACGATCAGGTGTGGCTGCGCGTCTATCATGGCAACACTGTGGCCGTGGTGCAATCCAACCGCACTTTGCACGAAGGCGGCACAACCGGAAAAGTGGTCTTTAATTGCTACCAGAAGCTTTGCTTTCTTTCGAAACTCTGGCTGCCAGACGCCGATGGCTCTCGAGAAATCCTGGCCTCCAAGTCAGAACACCAAGCGGCCAGGCGTGGCGAACCTCAACAACTAGCGTTGTTGGCACAGCCAATGAAACTCGCTAACACCAATTAGTCGCAGTTATTCGCCCGGAGGGTCCGGCGCGCCGACGTGCGTGTGGCTCAGATCCTGCAGCGTGGACCGCTCTTCCTCGCTCAGTCCTCGCGTGAAGTTCGGATCGTTCAGTCGCTGGTTGCGCGCCGACTCCGGCATATTCTGCAGCACCCCCAGCTTCTGCTTCATCACTTGCTGGCGATCCCAGGGCATCTGGCGCCACCGGGGCAACACATCGTTCTTGATGTGCTCGCGCTGTTCTGGCGTCAACCTAATCCAGATGTCTTCTTTTCTTCGTAGGTCATCCCGTTGCGCAGCCGACATCCGATCCCACTGATTGAACTGCTGGCGAATCCTGCCCTGCTTGTCGGGCGCCAGATTCTGGAATGCCTTGCTGTTCTGCAGCACCCGTTCGCGCTGCTGCGGCGAAAGGTCGCGCATCTGATCCACCCAGGGACGCGGCGCGCCAACGCCAAGCTGCTGGCGCGGTGTAGGCGCATAATTAGCGCCCGCTCCATTCCGCACACCGTTGTGATTATTCGTTCCGTTATTGAAATTGTTGTGCGGTCCTTGATTCGGATGCCCCTGATTATTAGGAGTCCGATGCCCGTTCGACGGCGGGCGGTTCGGATTCGTTGGTTGCGGGTACGCTTGACGCGATGGCGGTTGATGCGTCGGTGCTGGATGCGTCTGCCCTTGTGGAGGGGGCCCTTGATGCTGCGGCGGCCGGTCCGGATGCGGATTCTGCGCCCAGCAAAGTGCGGGAATCGCCACACTCGCGGCAATCGCCAGCACCTTCTCGCCGATTTGGAGTTTCCCGCTCCGCATTGTCTTCTCTGCTCTCCGTCTTCCCTTCTACCGTTTCTTACATCCGCTGCGGTTGCTGCGCTTCCGCGTCGTCATCCTCCGGCCCCGGCGGTAGGTCCTTCAGCGGCTCGAAATTCTGCAGCACGTCATGATCTTCCAGCACCGGCAGATCCTGCATCATCGCCTGGTCGTCATTCGGAATATTCGGCGTCACCGTCGGCGTACCGGTGCGATAGCCAAGCCACAGCGTCAGCAAAAGCAACATGGACGCGGCAAACGCGATCCGCGGCGAAAACTGCATCCACGCCCACCAACTCTCCTTCCGCTGCGGCTCCGCCGCCACGCGCGCATGCACCCGCAAGTCGAATTCCGGCGATGGTTCAATCAGCGGCAGCTCATCCAGCAGCCCGGCGACCGCGCTGAATTCATTCACGCGCAGCGCACACGGCGCGCACTCGGCCAGATGCTTCTCCACTTCCAGCCGCTCGCTTTCTTTCAGCCGCCCGTCCACATAACCGAGGATGCGGCTTTCCATTCGTTCACAACTCATGACTTCCTGCCTTCCCTGCCCTTAGTGCCTTGCATGTTGCGCCACCAGCGGGGCCAGTTCCACTCGCAGCGCCTCGTACGCCCGGAACAGCAGCGATTTCAGCGCGCTTTCCGAGCAGTTCAAAATCTTCGCGATCTCCGCATAATCCAGCTCTTCATACTTGTGCAGCAGCACCGCCGCCCGCTGCTTTTCCGGCAATTTATCAATCGCATGCCGGATCATTTTCCGCCTCGCATCCTCCACCAGATGCTGCTCGATGTTCGGATGCTTCTCGGGAACATCCATCGTCCTCTCGTCGCCATCTTCCGCGTCCACAGAAATCGGCGCATCCATCGAAAGTTCCAGCTTCTGGTACCGGTTGTCCCTGACGGAGTTCAGCGCGAGGTTGGTGGCGATGCGGAACAGCCAGGTGGTGAACTTCGCGCTCGGTACGTAATCCTCCCGGGCCCGGTACACGCGCAGAAACACCTCTTGGGCCAGGTCTTCCGCCTGCTCGCGGTTCCTCACCATGCGATACAGGAAGTTGACCAGTGGCGTGCGATAGCGCTGCAGCAGGAGCTCAAACGAGTTCCCGTCGCCGGCTTTCACATCCAACATCAGTTGGACGTCGGTCCTGACCATAGCCGCCACACTCTACCAAACACTTTTGTTCTCAAAAAGTTGCAGTTGCAAGGAAAGCGCCGCGGAAGACAAGGTACGGGTACTGCCTTAACTCAAAGATTAAATAAGAGCTTTAGAATCAACATAGTGGCCACGCCCACAAAAACCAGCAACGCCATCCGCCAGTTGGGCTCTTTATTCACCTCAGGCAGCAAATCCGTCGCCGCGACGTAAAGCGTCACCCCTCCGGATAGAGGCAGGGCGTATTTCAGCTGGGCCTGCAGTTGGCTGGTAAGGAGAACCCCGGCAAGCGTCGCCGCGCCCAGAAGTCCTGCGGCACGAATCGCATTGCGCTTGCTCTGACTCTTGGCCATCACCACCGAAGCAACCGTAAAGCCCTCCGGCAGCTTGTGCAGAAAAACAGCAACGAAAAGCAGGACGCCGAGCCAGGTCGAAACCAGGAACCCGGACGCGATCGCCACCCCATCAAAAAAAGTGTGAATCGCCAGGCCCAGAAAGATCGCGCTCTGCGCGTGCCCGTGTTGCATCTCTTCCGTGTGCGTCTCTTCCCCAAAATGAAAGTGCGGCGCAATCGTGTGTTCGAATAAATGAACCAGGAAGAATCCCGCAAGGACGTAAATCAACGCGCTTTCCCCGCCCAGGTGCACCGATTCCGGTATCACCTCCAGAAACGCCACCGAAAGCATGTACCCCGCGCCCAGCGCCAGAAAATATTGTAAATACCGCCGCGGCCACTCCCGATACACCACGAAATACCCGCCCAGCAAATTCCCCCCCGCGGCGATTAAGCCGAGAAGCGCGGCAAGCGCGACGCGAAATGAAAGTTCGTGATTCATTATGAGTCGTCAAGTGTAGGGACCGCCTTCCGAGGCGGTCCGCTCTTCGAACCAAAAACGAATGCGCTTTCTTGCCCTGGCCTTTGTAGTGGCCGCCTTCCGAGGCGCGTTTCCCGCGCCCCGAACGGTTTTACGGGGCGGGCGCCGTTTGCCCGTCTCGAACGCTTCTACGGGGCGGGCGCCTTTTGCCCGTCCCGAATGTTTCTAGGAGGCGAGCGCTTCCCTATTTTCCAACCCTAGTGCTTCCCGAAAACTTAAAACTAAAAACTCAGAACCAAAAAATTCCTCACCCGCTGTGCCGGAACAGAATCACATCGCCTTCCTTCACGATGTACTCTTTCCCTTCAAGCCGCACCTGAGCCTTTTCTTTCGCCGCGGCAATACTCCCCGCCGCCAGCAGATCAGCGCAGCTCACCACCTCCGCGCGAATAAAACCCTTTTCAATATCGCTGTGAATCTCCCCCGCAGCCTTCACGGCATTCGAACCCTTGCGAATCGTCCACGCCCGGACTTCCGGTTCCCCCGCCGTGAAATACTGGATCAGCCCCATCAAATCGTAAGTAGCGCGGATCAGCCGGTTCAGCCCCGGCTCCTTCAATCCGTAAGAAGCAAGCAGTTCCGCCGCTTCCTTCTCTTCCATCTCGGCAAGTTCCGCTTCGAGCCGCCCGCAAACCGCAACCACCGCCGTATTCGGCCTGCCCTGCAGCGCTGCAAGTTTGTGCTTTTCGACCGCCTTGTCCATGTCGGCCGCCTCATCATCGCCCAGGTTCAGCACATAAAGCATCGGGCGTTGCGAGAGAAACAGAAATCCACCGATCGGCCTGCGCTCTTCCACCGTCAGTTCCAGTTCCCGCAACGGCTTCTCAGCCTCCAGATGCGCCTTGCACTTTTCCAGCACATTTTTCTCAAGCTCCAGCAGCGGATCCTTCTTTTTTTTCAGATCCTTTTCCACCCGCTCCAGCCGCTTCGATATCTGGTCGTGGTCCGAGAGGATCAGTTCCAGGTCCAGGTTCGTGGCATCGCGCAGCGGATCAATCCCGCCCTCCGAATGCGGCACGCTGGGGTCATCAAACACGCGGATCACGTGGGCAATCGCGTCCACATCGCGCAGCGTCGCCAGGCTTTCGCGCATCCGCTCCTTCTGCACCCCCGGCAAATCCACATATTGCACCGTGGCATAGGTAATTTTCTTGGGGTTATAGAGCTTCGCCAATTCCAGCAAGCGTGGCTCCGGCACCTTGGCCACCCCAACGTGGGCCGTCTGCCCACCCTTGGCGTCAATCTGCGCCTTTGTGAGTATTCGAAACAGCGTGGTCTTTCCAACCTGCGGCAGTCCAATAATTCCTGTTTGCATAAACTCTGAATTTTAGCACACCCGGCCCCTCCACCGTTTCGTGTCGCAGGAATGCCCTTGTAGCGGCCGCCTTCTGAGGCGGGCGCCTTTTGCAGCCGACGCTCAAACAGTATCCTTCATTCAACGTGGTATGATTACCCACGCAATAATGTACTTCCATAAAAACATCCGACTCGACGCTACCAGCTACACGGGGAAAAGGGCGTATTTTGTTACCCAGTGCTGCCACGAGCGCCGCAAGTATTTCACCGATCCAGCCAAATGCGAATGGTTTCTATCCCACCTTCGCGACATCTCTATCGCGCATTCTTTCGCAGTTCCCGCCTATTGCATCATGCCAAACCATATCCACTTGCTCGTGGACGGACTCCTCCCCACGTCAGATTTCCTGCACTTCATGAAGGCTCTTAAGATCAAGTCCGGTCGCGAGTTTGCTGCGGGGAACACGCCTCTGTGGCAGAAGAAATACTTCGACCACATTCTCCGTCCGAAGGAATCTATCGACTCGGTCGCTTGGTACATTTGGCTGAATCCGGTGCGTGGCGCCTTGGCGCGAGCGCCGGGGCTATACCTCTTTGCCGGGTCGTTCACCACTGTCATTCCCAATTGCTCGACGTGGCCCAATTTCTGGGTGCCGCCCTATAAAATCAAAAAGCGCCCGCCTCGGAAGGCGGCCGCTACAAAATCCTGCTTCGGATGAAATTAGATAGGCTTGCAAGGATGGAACAGACCTCTGGCCCTCCTGATTGGCGAATCGACAATGCGAAGCGATTGCATGGTGAGCGCTTCATTCGACAAAATTACCATCGCAAGAGTCCAAGCTGGGAACACGATCATTGCGAGGCATGTTGGGACAAGTTCATGGAGGACGGGCCGGATGGCACGCTGAGTGAAGGGTATGTCACTGCAAAAGGTGACCATTGGATCTGTCCGACATGTTTTGAGGAGCTTCGGGTGCTGCTGGATTGGAGAATCGAGTCATCCACTTAACAACGCTCTTCAGAAACCAGCCGTGCAAACCAATCTGCTTCCCGCCTACAGTTCGTCTGGATTCTAGGTTTTGCTTACCAACGCGATTTCTTCGTGCTATGTTTTTTCGCCCTCTATGACCATCAACACTCCACCAAATAATCTTGCTTTTGAACTTTCCGACGCCGTCCGCCACCTTTCCGAACGCGACGATATCTTGCGCGCCTTGATCCCCCAGGTCGCTCCATTCCAGATCGACGTCGCCGACGCCCAATCCCCTTACGAGGTGCTCATGGAATCGATTGTGTATCAATCGATTTCCGGCAAAGCCGCCGCAACCATCTTTGCCCGAATCAAGGCTCTGGGCACAGACGGCCGCCCCCCGTCGCCTCAGCAAATGCTGAAACTCCCTCCAAAAAAATTGCGCAAAGCCGGGCTTTCCGGCGCAAAAGTTCTGGCCATGAAAGACCTTGCAAAAAAAGCCATCGAAGGCATCGTCCCCACTCACGAGGAAGCACTGAAACTCTCCGATGACGAACTGGTCGAGCGCCTCGTCTCCGTTCGCGGCATCGGTGCCTGGACCGTGGAAATGTTTCTGATCTTTCGTCTGGGCCGCCCGGACGTTCTCCCCATTCACGACCTCGGCGTGAAAAAAGGCTGGTCCGTCGCCTACGGCAAAAAGTACATGCCCAAGCCTAAAGAGCTGCTGAAATTTGGCGAGCGCTGGCGCCCCTACCGCACTGTCGCCAGCTGGTACATGTGGCGCGCCTTCGAACGCGCCGGCTACAAAGTAACCAACAAGATTCGTCCGCGGCCGGTTAGAAAGAAGCATCGAAAAGCGCACGGGAAGAAAAAAGCGCGCCGGCGCAAGTAGACTCTTGTAGCGCTGGCTTTCATGCCAGCGCCTCTTGGAACATGCCCGCACCCCACTGCTCTGCCCAGTCAGCTCTTAACGATTTCGCGCACCAGCAAATACATCCCGGCCAGGCCCAGGACCAGCACTGCCCCTTCGAACGCGACGGACCGGTGATGCAGCCGATTGAACTCCACGCGCCGCGGATCCGTCTCCGGCGTATTCTGCACCGAAACCATTTCCTTCTTCAGTGTTTCCATCCGGCTGCTCACGGTGAACTGCGAAGCAGCCGTCAGCAACACCATCAGCACAACGCACAGGGCCGGGGCGCTCGTGAAGCTGCCGAAATCGTGACTCCGCGCCAGCCGGGCAATCAAAAACACCAGACCCAGAAAAATCCCCGCAAAATGCAGCCTCGCCAGCGAATATCCCACCATCATCCCCGCCGCATCTCGGTTCCCCAAAATCGCAAACGCCCCCGGCGCCACCACAAAACTAAGAAACGCATCCGCCCCCAGCCACAGGCTCAAACTTAGAAACTCAATCGTTCGAAAAAAAGTTGTCACCATGGTTTTCCTTCAAACCGTTCCGAAGCCCGGATTAACCGCCAATCGAGAGTTTATGAAAAGTTCGTCTAGCTCCCAGTTCCCGCGAAGGTGCTTCACCATGGGACGCGTGAGAACCGGAGCACGGAGTCGAAATGGCGATCGCGGCTCAACACGGGAAGTCCGTGTTGCCGAGACAGCGCGGCAATCCAAACGTCATGGACCGGGATGGGAGTTCCAGACCGCTTGAGTTCCACTCGAATATCTGCGTAGTGTTGGGTGGTAGCTTC
>DATLVJ010000206.1:0-4209 GCA_035577585.1 Candidatus Limnocylindrales bacterium | reverse complement strand
AGCAACGGCATCTGGAAGGGCCAGCCCTGGAGCATCGTCATCAAGGAAGTGATAGATGGCGCGGTTTACGCGGCGCTGACGGCGGGCACCTTTGGCTGGCTTTGGCCGCGCGGCTAACTTTCCATGGAATTCTGTTTCGAGCAAGGCTGTCGCATTGCAAGCTGCGGCGTTTGGGAGTAGTCTCTCCCTCAAGCGTTGCCGACCTCCCATCCGCGCCAGTCCCTCGCGGCAACGGCTGTTGGAAATCCGGAACTTCTGCGATCCGGGGGAGGAAGGTACCATGTCAGTCTCCCAGGCTCACAAGGAATTGTTCGGCCGCCTCTATCATTCGATCTGGAATGAGCGGCGCATGGAGTTTATTCCCCTTGTAATTGCCGAGACGCATGCGATCAGCGATCCCACCATCGCCGGCGGGGCTGTTGGTCCGTCCGCCTATCGCCGCCAGGTGGAGCGGTTTCTAACCGGCCTCCCCGACCTGCACTTTGAAGTGGACGACACCGTCACCGAGAAAGACAAACTGGTTGTCTACTGGACGATCACGGGGACGCATCGCGGGGAATTCCTTGGTGTCCCCGCGACGCACAAACGAGTTTCTTTCAGCGGTATCACCATCAATCAAATTCGCGAGGGCAAAATCATCGAATCCACCGTCATTTGGGACGGACTTGGCTTGCTCGAGCAATTTGGGATCGAGTTGCCGGTGCGCTACGAGATGTTAGCCACGTCTGCGGGTTGATTATTCGGTTGGTTCGGGCTGAGCTACTCTTCTTTTGACTCTTTCGCGACACTCTGCGGCGCTGCTCTTGCTTCGTTCTGTTTGAAGTTTCACTCTATTCCCACGCCTTGCACCGCCGTATCCAGGTCAAGCTCTTCGCGGTGGATTCTGAATCCATGAAAAATAAGGAGACCTGGAACAATGACAAAAACAAGGATGGCCCTGGGCGGCGTACTGTCTCTCGCACTTCTCTGCGGCGGACTGGCCGTGGCTCAGATGCCCAAGGACAACGTCAGCACCCGGAAACATCCCAACCTTGCAGCGGCGCAACACCTCTCGCGCCAGGCGTGGGAGAAAATCACCGCCGCGCAGGCAGCTAATGAATGGGATATGGATGGCCACGCGGCCAAGGCCAAGGAACTTCTGGACCAGGTGAACAACGAACTTAAATTGGCGGCAGAAGCCGCCAACCACCACAAATAACAACCGGCAATTTTGCCTCGGCACAGAAAATCGCCCGGCGCGGTAATGCCCGCGCTGGGCGGTGCTTTTTTCAAGTTTCGCACCTGCGCTCACGCAGGCGGCGAGTGAATGGTATTTCGGCTGAGTGCGCACCAGCCAGCCTAGAGAGAGCGGCGGAATTTCCCTTCGTTTTCTTCCCGAGCATCGCGTATTCTGATGTTCCACCCGCCCCTCGGAGCCTCTTATGCCGTCTTTGCCGCAGCATTCCGCAAGGATTCGCCTCGCGGTCCGGTTGTTCGTCGCTTCGTTTTTGCTGGCGATTGTCGACGTTCCGCCTGCGAATGCCAGCCCACAGTCAGGCGGCGACTCGGCGACAGACGTCCCGATCCTCATTAGCGATTTTGAACTGTTCGCAGTGTCTGCTCCCTCGAATTCGCCGGGCACGGCAGCGCCGAATCGTCAAAGTGCAAAGACTCCTCCTGCGCTGGAGGAAGCGACTCTTCCTTCCGTCCAGGCGCGCCGGCTTACTGACATTTTCGCGGCCACGCTGGTGGAGACTTTAAGGAAAGGAGGCTATAACGCTCGGCGTGCAGGCGCCCGCCAACTGTCAAAAGGGGCCTTCCTGCGAGGCGTGTTTGCGGAACCCGATGAGAAAAATCGCATCCGCCGCGCGCTGCTGGGTGGAATTTCCGTAAATCCCAAATTTTTTCTCTACGTTGGCATCTTCAATCTGGCGCGTCCCGATCAGCCGCTCTACCAGCTTGCGCAGGAGCAGCCGGGCGGCAACCAGTTCGGGCCCGTCATCACGCTCAACAATTACATTCCCCTGGCCAAATACGAACTCGACAAGAATCCGTCGGATGAAGACGTCCGCAAGATCTGCACCCAGATTGCGGCTAGTTTGAAGGCAATTCTGGCCGCTAATCCCAGCGCCTTCGCCCAATAAATCCTGCGCAAAAGTCCATCCTTTCTGCCTCTACAGGCGTCTATATTCTCAGGACATTAGTACAGCTATGTCCTTGCGCCGGCTATTTTCATAGATAACAATGGATTCAGTGCTCATTTGCCCTTTGGCGCGCCACGGCTCCCGGAAAGGTAGATCTTGTTCACGGGCCATATAACTCGGTCAACAAACGCCCGGCGAAATCGCCGGCTGGCCGCTTTTGCCGCCTTTTCGCTCGCGCTGGTTTCCGTTTTCTTTCTGCTGCAGGTCGTGCCGCACTCCCATTCCGGCGGCCATGAAGCGCCGAATTGCCGGCTCTGCCAGGCGGCCCACCTTGGCGTCGCGCCCACCGTTTCTGTTACGCTGCTCAGCCTGATTCTGATGTTCTTCGGTGAAATTCTCGTCCCGCTTTGCCCGCACTTCGCCCCTCCGTTTTCCACGGATTCTCCCTCCCGCGCGCCTCCTGCCCGCATCGCCTAACTGTCATCGCGGTCTCATCGCCGGCGCACGGCTCGTCTCGGGTCGCGCCACCGCCACATTTGGCGGGCCTACCACCACACCCACAAGTTAGCCCGATGCGGCTCGGAGGAATTATGCGTTTGGTATTTCGTGGTTCAGTAATCCTGCTAATGCAAATGGTATTTCTTCTCGGTCTTGCCAGCGCTCAATTGGGGAATTCAGGGTCGATTGAAGGTGTTGTCAAAGATCCCTCGGGCGCCGCAGTGGTCAACGCCACGATAGAGATCGGCAATCCCGTAACCGGCTACTCGCGAACGACTACGACCTCCAATGACGGGACATTTCGTTTTACAAACGTGCCGTTCAATCCGTACCACCTGACCGTGACTTCCCAAGGGTTTGCGAGCTACTCGCAGGATGTTGAGGTGCGTTCGACTGTGCCGGCCAGGGCCGAGGTCAGCTTGAAAGTCGGGACCGCGGTGACGTCGGTGACTGTGGAGTCAAACGGCGGTGACCTTGTTGAAAAGGATCCCACCTTTCACACGGATGTGGACACCAGCCTGACGGACAGGCTGCCGCTCGAGAGCCAGTCGTCCTCGGTGAGTTCTCTTGTAACGCTGGTTTCACCGGGCGTCGTCGCGGATTCGAACGGCCTCTTCCACGGGCTTGGGGATCACGCCGAGAATTCCTTCTCCGTGGACGGCCAGCCCATCACCGACCAGCAGAGCAAGGTCTTCTCTAACCAGATTCCGCTGGACTCGATTCAGTCGCTCGAAGCCGTGTCCGGCGGCCCCCCGGCGGAATATGGCGACAAGACCAGCCTGGTGATCAAGGTGACCACCCGGTCCGGGCTGGGCGTGACACAGCCCACAGGGAGCTTCACGACTTCGTATGGCAGCTTCGGCTCTGTCAGCGCCGGTTTTCGAGTGGCGTTCGGCGGCAAAAAGTGGGGAGATTTCTTCGCGGCCAACGGCTTGAACACCAGCCGTTTCCTCGATCCGCCCGAGCTTCAGGCCATCCACGACAGGGGCAACGAGGAGAATCTTTTTGATCGCGTGGATTACGTGATCAGCAGCGCGGATTCCATCCACGTAAATTTTCAATACACGCGCTCCTGGTTCCAGACTCCCAACACGATCGACAACCTGAACCTGGGAATCCCGGATCCGGTAACCGGCGGGCCGTTGCCGCCGGCGGACCAGCGCGCTCTCATCAAGACTTACAACATCGCGCCGGTGTGGACGCGCCTGCTCAGCTCCAATTCTCTTTTCACCGTCGGAGCCTTTGTACGGCACGACCAGTTCAATTACTACCCGAGCGCAAATCCATTTGCCGACGGCACGGGGTTCATTCCGGGTGGATCCTCGGCCACACTCAATCAGAATCGGAAACTGACCAACGCGGGTTTGCGCGCCGATCTCTCCTACGTGAAGGGTGCGCACAACATCAAAATCGGCGGCACGCTTCAGCACACGTTTCTGACTGAAGATTTCAACTTCGGGATTACCGATCCGAACTTCCTTCCATCGCAGACGGATGCCGCGGGCAATCCATGTTTTGGAGGCGGAGTTGCATTGGCCTCTCCCTGCACGGACCTGTTGCCCTTTGACCTGACGCGCAACGGCAGATT
>DATLVJ010000205.1:0-3248 GCA_035577585.1 Candidatus Limnocylindrales bacterium | reverse complement strand
AAGATCGCGGAAGATTTCCTCAAAACGCGGCACGATGTAGATGAGCAGCAAGGCCACGACCGCGATGGCGACAGTCATGACGGCAGCGGGATAGAACAAGCCGGCGACGACGCGGCCCTTGATGCGCGCGGATTTGTCCATGAAATCGGCAAGGCGCTTGAGCGTGGCTTCCATCGCGCCGGCAAGTTCGCCGGCCTTTATGAGGTTCAAGTAAAGGCGGTTGAAGATTTTGGGATATTGCGCGAGCGCTTCGCTGAAACTGTTGCCGCTCTCGATCGAAAACGCGAGTTGCGAGAGGACGCGCTTGAAGCGGCGGTCGGTTTCCTGTTCGGCGAGCAGGCGGAGGCTGCGGAGCAGGGGCAGGCCGGCTTCGAGCAGGGTGGCGAGCTGGCGCGTGAAGAGACAAAGCTGGCGCGATTTGACGCGGCAGTTGGAGTTGGCCGTCGTGGTGGCGGCGAGGGATTTGAGCTTGAGCCGCTCGGCATGGCGCCGGGCGCGTTCGAGCGGCGTGGCGATGGTGGGTTGCTCCGTGAGTTTGGTCGGGAAGAATCCCATTTCCTTGATGCGATTGATCGCGGCGGCCTGATCGGCGGCCTCCATGGAGCCGGTGGTCTTGCGTCCCTGGGCGTCCACGGCGGAATACGTAAACGTGCTCATAAATATGTACGGATTAAACGATAATGCTGCTGCCGTGGGGGAATAAGAGACGCTAAACCACAACTTTAGGGAACGCAAGGGGAATTGGCAGGAGAAAAATATCCCAGCCGTCGTGCTAACAACCCGGCTGACAAACCCGAGCTAAATTGCCGGTGAACCGCGCGGTTCGCGCATCAGTCGATCTCGATGCCGACGGGGCAGTGGTCGGAGTCCATCACATTCGGATGGATGAACGCTTTTTTCAAACGCGGGCGCAGGGCCGACGAGATCAAAAAGTAATCGATGCGCCAGCCGACGTTGCGTTTGCGCGCGCCGCCCATCGGGCTCCACCAGGTGTAATGGCCGCCGTCTTTTTCAAATTCGCGGAAGGTGTCGATGAAACCGGCCTGTACGAAGGCGGTGAACCCGGCCCGTTCCTCGGGCGTGAAGCCGTGGTTTTTCACGTTGGCCTTCGGGTTGGCGAGATCAATCTCGGTATGCGCGACGTTGAGGTCGCCGCAGAAAATGACGGGTTTTTTGCGTTCCAGTTTTTTCAAGTGCTTCAGAAAATCGCGGTCCCATTCCTGGCGGTAGGGCAGGCGGGTGAGTTCGCGCTTGGAATTGGGCACATAGACATTGACGAGAAAAAAATCCGGATACTCGGCGATGAGCACGCGGCCTTCGTTATCGTGCTCGGGAATGTTCAACCCCAGCGTGACATTGAGGGGCTTGACGCGGGTGAAAATGGCGGTGCCGGAGTAGCCTTTCTTCTGCGCGGAGTTCCAAAACGTGGTGTAGGTGGCCGGCCAAAGCTGCTCGACATCATCGGGCGTGGCCTTGGTTTCCTGCAGGCACAGGATGTCCGGCCCTTCCTTCGAGAGATAACCCAGAAAATCCTTGCGCAGCACCGCGCGCAGGCCGTTGACGTTCCATGAAATGATTTTCACCGTGCGAAATTAGGCGAAGTCCGGCGAAAATGCGAGCGGGGAAACGGTGCGGATTTATTCCAGATGCGACCTTTGAGGAAGAATGAGCGGCGGACCGTGGGTACAAACGAGATGCGAGAAGCCAATGGAAATCGGGGTTAATTACTGAAACTCGCGATGATCGCGGGTTTATTTCCGGTTTTTGCGGCGGAGCGCCAACGCCATCCCGCCCAAGCCGGCGACGAGCAGCGCGGTTGTGCCGGGTTCGGGGACCACCGCCGGCACCAAGGTGCCAACGTCGGTGGCCTGGCCGTCGATAATAGCACCGATGCCAGGAACGAAAGTATGAGCACTGGTTTGGACGACGAGCAATTCGGTGGTTTGGCCACCGGCGACGTCAGGGGTGAAGAAGCTGAATCGGAGAACGTCACCCGAGCTGCTGCGGCTGAAGAGCGTCGGAGCAACAGTGCCCGAAGAGGAATTGTAAGAGACGTCAGTCAGGAGACCGGCGAAGGAACTGACCGTGAGCTGGCTCGCGGTGTCCGTGCTGCCCGCAGCAACGGTAAACTGGTACACAAAATCGAGGCCACCGTAAGGATTCGAGGCATCGCCAGCGATGACGGTTGAAGTAAGCGTACCGGACATGATACCAGACGAATAAGGATCAGTGACCTGACCGACAATGGAACCTCCGACCGGGGCACCGGAAGAATTGGCCGTGATCGAAGCGCCTGGGGCGAGGGTATAAATCGTAGCCTGAGCCGGAGCGGCGAAGAGGGCGACAGACAATGCGGCGACGCCGAGCAGAAATCTCACCGGGGTAAGAGTTGGTTTCATAGCGTGTAGGTTATCAAAATATATACTGCCAAATACGTCCGTGCCTTCCACATCCCTCTTCCACGATTAATCGTTATTTCACTACGAAAGTAGAAAATCGTCAACATTTTTAACTGGAAAGTTATTGACAGGAATGGGGGTCCGTACATCACGGTAGCCTTTTCATCCCCAGCAGTAGTGGCGGTTGAGGCACTCATTGAGGATGAAGATGTTACAAAGTAACGGCCGGGGCAGGATTGGCAATCGCAGATGACGGCTGACCCACTCCGCGTCTGGGGAGGGCGCAGATGGAATCCAAAATGCCCAGTGAAGTGTGCGGAACCGCAACTTGGAATGGCGTTCCGTCTTGAAACGCAGGGGATGCTGATGAACACTGTTGTCGGGAAAGAGCCACGCATCGGTAGCTCAATTGGATAGAGCTTCTGACTTCGGATCAGAAGGTTGCAGGTTCGAGTCCTGCCCGATGCACCATTCAATCCCAGGAAACGGCGTCCCTCGTTCCGAGGGCGAGGTTGAGGTTGCCAACGGCTGGCGAAGGCGGCAATTTTCGGGCATGGCCTTTCGGATCCATGACAGCGTGGTGCGCGGTGAGATTGATAATCGCGAGAAGGGAATCGTGCGCGGCAAGATATGGGTTGAGGGCCGCGCGGAGCCGGTGGTGCTCGAACTTAAAGGAAACGCCTGGCCAGACTTGGCGGGTTGTTTGCTCACGTTCAAGAATCCGCTGGGGCGCATTCCGCACCGGCACTTGGATTCGCTCCGTCCGCTGCAACGCGGGAGCATCGGGGATTTGACGGCATCGCGAAAGGTGCGCGTGTTCGAAGTGCCGGTGGAGGAAGCGCTGGAGAT
>DATLVJ010000204.1:0-2797 GCA_035577585.1 Candidatus Limnocylindrales bacterium | reverse complement strand
GTCGAGGGTAAGCGTTTCGGGGCGCTGCAATTCACCCTGAAAGGTGATATCGCCATCCGCTACGCCGTGCCCCTTGAATTTTCCAAGGTGCAACGCGGAGAGCAAGAACGGATCCAAGTTGATGTTGCGCACGGATATTTTTCCATCGAGCGGCCGCGGATCCGCAAGCCCCAGCGTAACGCCGCCGGTGATGGCGCCTTCGCTCATCGCGGAATTGAGCTGGAGCTTGGCGAGCTTGCCGTCGGATTGCAGATCTCCGCCAAAGCTGCCGATGATTTCCGAACCGACCAGCAGATCGACAACGCGGAAGGAACCGTCGGCAAGGGGCGCGCGGACCGGTCCGCTGGATTTCAGGTGAAATGACAATTGGCCGTCGAGGGGCACGCCCGATGCTTTGATCCGGCCGAAGTTGGCGAGCGGCAGCGACGCTCCCACCAAGTCTGCAGTCAGCGATTCATCCGCGTAGCGATAGGCGACTGAGCCCGTGACGATGCCAGCGCCGCCGGTCTTTTCCGCGCCGGGGCCGAAAAAACGGAGTTCCGCATTTGAGAGGCGCACTTCGTCCGGTTGGACAGTCAACTGGCCGCGCAGGCGGTTGAACGGAACCGAGTAAACGGTGGCGTCCGCCAGGTCCAACAATCCCGTCAGGGAAGGTTCAGCGCGAGTGCCACGGCCGTGGAATTGTCCGGTGAGCAAACCCTGGACCGGATATTTCGTTCCCGCAAGCTGTTCCAGGGACTCGAGAGGAACTTTTTCCAGGTTCAGTTCGCTGCTCCACTGATTTTTTGGACGGAACTCCCAATCGGTCAATTGCAATTGCCCGTCAATGCCGGCTTCCATCGTGCCGCGGCGAGCGCGGCCGCGGGTAATGACCAGTTCGTCCGGAGAGTAGCTCATGTCGCCGTCGAGCGAGTCGAGAATGAAATTGTCGTAACGCCCGCGTTCGCCATGAAAATGGCCCTGGAATGTAGGGCCATCGGATGGACCGAGAATCTTTCCATTCCATTGCAGGGCACCATCAATAATGATCTTTGCGTCAGGGGTCCCGGGCTTGTCTCCGGAAAGCGCGTGAATGAAATCGTCCCAGGGGCGGAGCGCGCCGATATCCATGCGGACATCGAGGGAGGTGTTTTTCGGATGAAGGACACCTGTAAGGCTGCCGCGGGAAGTGGGCGTGTCAAAATCAAACTGGCTGAGCTCCAAAGAGTTGGGAGTGTAACGGTAACGAAGAACCGACTCGCTGGTGATGGGAATGTGGCCTGGCATGGTTTCGTCGGGCTCGTCCCAGCGCATGCGGGCGGAAATATCGAAATCGCGAAAATTGTCGTGCCAGGTTTCGACGGTGTCGGCAAAAATCACGGCGTCCCAATGGAGGCTGTCGATGGGAAAACCCGGGTGATCGATGGCGGGTGTTACCGCGCCGAGGCGAATGCCCTGGACTTTGGTTTCACCGCGGAACTTCAGGCCGTCATACTTCATGGTGATGCGGCCTTTCACGCTGCCGCCGAGTGCATACGCGCCGAAGTCCGGCAGGACAACGCCATCGGGTTCGAGCACATAGCTGGAGCGGCTGATCAAATTGGCGGAATGAAAGTCCTCGAAGCTCAGCACGATGTTATCCGCGGCAAACTCCCCTTTCCCGGCAAAGACTCCGGAGGCGAGCGTTCCCTCGCCGCGCAAATCGATTCGGCCCAGCGGAACTTCCGGCGTGCGAAAAGCCTCGCGAATGTCCAAAAGGTCCAGCCAAGCGCGATAGCGATAACTCCAATTGGGCGATTCAAAATTCTTCGTTTCGGCTTGCAGGTCCACGTGGGAGCGGCCCACATCCACTACTGCCTGTTCTACCGTAAAAGCATCGCGGCTTGCGGAAAATTTGGCCGAGAGATTTGCCGGCATGGGGACATCACGCCGCCGCGCCAACTGGATGGAATCCCAATCGAGATTGCCGAGATAAAGCGGATGCTCGGGTGTGCCGCCCAAGCTGACGTTAAGGCGGAGGTCGCCGCCTTCCATCGCCACCAGCGAGCGCAGACTGTTGTAAAGAAACCAGCCGTCCTTGATCTCAACGTGACGCACGTGCAAATCAAGAAGCGTTTGCTGCAGAGGCTGCTTGGAAGCGCTTTTCTTCAGCTCGGGAAGGTTGTTGCTGCCGTCTTTTTCGACTCGCAGGTGAACCCGAGGCTGCACCAGGACCAGATCGTTCAAGGAAACGCGGCGTCCCCAGAAGGAATCGATGCGGAGTCCGATCTTTGCCTGCTCTGTGCTGAAGAGAGGTTCGGTCCCAGCAGGTTCCTTGCCGTGAATCACCAGGCCGTTCGCGGTGGCGGTCAGAGTAAACCAGCCAACGGAAACGGTGCGTACTTCCACGCGGCTTGCGGTCAGTTTCTCCAGGCGGTTGACCAGAAGGTGGCGTAAAACAGGATTCAGCAGACCGCTGCCGAAAGCGATGACGGCGATTGCTACTCCAAGCAAAGTCCACGCGCCAAGCACCCAGAAGAGATGCTCGAGCCAGAGTATCTTTTTGCGGCGAGATGCCTGGGTCATTTGGATTTCTCGTCGAGCATGATTTCAACCCGAACGCGCGAGCGGCTTTCCTTCAGCCATCGGTCGGCTTGTTCGTTGATGGCCCGCTGCA
This sequence comes from Candidatus Limnocylindrales bacterium, assembly GCA_035577585.1. Lineage (GTDB taxonomy): Bacteria > Acidobacteriota > Terriglobia > Acidiferrales > UBA7541 > Acidiferrum. The sequence continues at coordinate 162 of DATLVJ010000204.1, read as the reverse complement.
CCAGGGCTTCCTGAATAAAGTCCCGCGCGTTTTCGAGCGTCGGCGGCGTTTGGCCGCGCGATTCCGCCCGCGGCACCACGCGATTTCTGTAAAAGTCGTCGATGGTTTTTTCGTCAATTTGAATTGCCGGGCGGAAACGGCTGTCCAGGTAATTGCTGAGGT
>DATLVJ010000203.1:0-8912 GCA_035577585.1 Candidatus Limnocylindrales bacterium | reverse complement strand
CCTGGGTGGCTCCGTTTTTCACAATCGGCGTCAGCCATAGTGTGGTCACGCCCAGGTCCTTCAAATAATCCAGATGCTGCCGGATGCCGCGCAGATCGCCACCGTGCCAAGCCCGCGGTTTGCTGCGATCGTGTGAGCCTGGGAATTCCCCCGGCTCGTCGTTCAGCGGATCACCATTCGCAAAGCGGTCCGGCATGATCAGGTAGATCACGTCATCGAGGGTAATTCCCTGATTGCGCCCGAGAATTTGCTGCCGTGCCGCAATCGGTAGTTCAAATGTGGTTTCCCCGTGTGCGGTCGTAACCCGGCAAACCGCCGTGCCCGTGCGCAGGTCCGGCCCCAGTTTCAACCACACGAACAGATAGCTCCCGTCTCCGCTCGACTGCGTTCGGCTGACCACCACATCGCGAAGATTGCAGCTCACGTGAGTCGCTCGCAAATTGTTTCCGGAAACCAGCAGCATTACATCCGGCGTCAGGCCCACCCACCAGTTCGGTGGCTCCACTTTCTTCACCGCGGGAACGTCCGGCTTCACGCTCTCCTGTGCCCGCAGCGAATTTCCAATCAGCACTCCCGCGACCAGAATCAACCGGACTAAACTGCGAAACCGGCAGCCCCGGTTGCGGGTGTTGCAACTGGGGTCTTTTTGCCCCGCCTCGAAACGCAAACCACAAATCACGGCTCTCCTCCTACTCCCCGTCGCGAAACACTAGGTGCCCGAATGCCTCGGGCACATGGAAATTCGGAGCAGGAGTCAACGTCGGGCTCCATGCCGAATAAAATCTCGGCTCCGATTTTCCTTCTACCCTAAAAAAGTTTGCGCGCCAACTCCGCTTCGGATCAAATGCCGGCGTTAAGCTCCGCATCGGCAAGGCGAGTTCCGCCGTCCACGTTTGCACTGTCGCATCCTGCACGACACGCCGCCGCAGTCCGCTATGCATCTCTTCTTTCTCTCCATGCGCAATATTCAGGTCAATCCAATATCCGTTGGGGCTCACTTCCAATTCCTTGTAGACCGTCGCATCGCTGGCATCCGGCTGCAGAAACGCTTCTGCCACGTCGCGCTCCCAAAGCTCGTCCCGCCACCCATCCGGCCGCGCATCAGAAAAGACGTGCAAATCCCGATACCGCGCCAGAAAGTGCAGAAATAGCGTCTGCTCATTCCAAAGCAGCCGCACCTCCGTTGCTCGCTGGGGATCAGCCTGCTCGCCTCTCCAATCGCGGTCGAAGCGAATAACAGGCGCCCGCTCCCACCATGCCGCCGCGGGAAATCCTTCCTGCCCTGGTCCTTGTTCCAACCGCAGGGCATGCGCCGTTGGCAACCCATCGAATTTCAAAACCGTTCCACCGTTCATCGTGCCGATAGTGTAGTCCACAAGCCGCCCGATATTCTCCTTCATCCCGCTTCCGGGCGAGGCTGTGGACTGCGGATTTAGCCGTCTATTCGGCCAGCAAACTCTTTGCGCACTCTGCCGCTCCGCCGCCCGGCCATCCGCATCCTTGCATGCTAACATCCGCTTTGGACCCATTCCGGAAGGAGAAACTCCCGTGGAAGCACGCCGCACCTCTCTGGCCGATCGCAACGTCGAGGTTCGCACAGACCCAACTCGCCGCAATCCCGCCGATTTTCAATATGTAAAATTCCGAATCGAAGCCAGCGCCGCGCGGATGACCCTCAACCGCCCCGACCACAATCTCCTCAACGAATTCATGCTTCGCGAACTAATTGACGGCATCGCCCACGCCGGCGAACGCCCCGACGTGAAGCTCATCGTCCTCGATTCCGCTTGCAAGGTTTTCTGCGGCGGCATTGACGTTGGTGAGTACACCACCGATCGCGTGTTCCAGATGCTCGATGCATTTCACTCCGTTTTTATGGGTATTCTCGAAACGGCGAAGCCTGTCGTCTGCGTTGTCAACGGCCCGGCCATCGGCGGCGGCGCGGAACTCGCCGCCTTCGGCGACCTGGTCATTGCCACGCCCAAAGCCCGCTTTGCCCAGCCTGAAATCACACTGGGGGTTTTTCCGCCGCTTGCCTCCACTATTCTTCCGTTCCTGGTCGGTCCAAAGGTCGCCCTCGAACTTGTGCTTCTCGGTGAACCCGTCACCGCCGAACGCGCCCTCGACATGGGCATTGTTAATCGACTCGTTCCCGAAGCGCAGCTCGAGGCCACTGTCAACGACCTCTGCTCGCGCATCGCCGGCCATTCCGGTCCCGTCCTCACCATGGCCAAGAAAGCGATTCTCGGCGGCATGGGCCTTTCTCTCCGTGACGGCTTGCGCAATTCCATGAACATCTTCCTCAACGAGCTTTACCGCCTCGAGGATTCCCAGGAAGGCTTGCGCGCGCTTAGCGAGAAGCGCAAACCAAACTGGAAAAACCGCTAGCTGCACGGCCCAGACCAACGGCTCAGCTGTCTCCAAGTGCACAGATTCGTGGCCTGCCGACGGATATGATTGTCATGCAGAAATAGGGTGTTGTTTGGCCTGAGCGCTAGTTCTCATCCAACCTGAGCGGTCGAGAGTATTCGATCGGAAGCGTATTTCGGAGACGAGCTGCCTACGGCCCTTCTTATCTCACCAAAAAATCGCCTGTATTCTGGAGGCAGCTGTGGCAATCCGGCGGAAAACCGGCCTGGTCGTTATTGGAATCACCGCGGCACTCTTGCTGGTGCTGATTTTTGTTTTACCTGCGCTCATTCAAGTGGATCGCTACAGGCCCCGGGTGATCGCGTTTCTCCAGGAGACAACTGGGAAGCAGGTTGAAATCGGGCGGCTGTCACTAACCTTTGTTCCTTTGTCCATCCACATCGAGAATTTCGGCGTCAAAAACCCTCCTATATTTCCGCGCGGCTATGTTGTCCAGGTGGCTCGCATCGATGCGGAACTTGGCATCGTCGCGCTTTTGCACCGTCAGGTGGTCGTCAAATCTATTGTCCTGGAGGACCCCGTCCTGAACATGACGTCGGATCCCGACGGCCCGTGGAATTTCGAGAATCCAAAAGCGCAGTCCCCGCAAAATATCTTTCCACTTGGAGTGATCTCGAATGTACAAATCAAGCGGGGGCATCTAATTGCCTCGAATCTTTTGTCCTCTGACGCGGCTGGACCCATTTTTTTCGAAGCCCACGAAATTGAATGTGACTTGGAACAGGTAAACCTGAAGGGAATTCTCAATCCAGCCTCTTCTACGTTGGATGGTCAAGGCCGCTTGAAGGCAGGGCTGCTGCGCTTTGGTTCAATCGAGGCAAGAAATCTGGTTTCCAGAATGCGACTGGAGTCTAGGCACGTGTTTTTCACAGAGGTTAAAGCGGAAGTCTATGGAGGGAGCGCTGCAGGCGACCTCACTTTTGACCTAATAGGAAAGAACGTGAGTTTCAAGGCCAATGCACGAATGAACGGAATCAATGTGGCTCAACTTCTGGCGGCTTTCCCGAACGGTGGTGGAAAAATGACCGGAAAGCTGGAAGGGGACATGAAATTAGCGGGAGAAATCCTGCACTCCCTCCGCCCTCTGTCGGGAATGCGCGGCACGGGACACGTAACCGTGCGAAACGGCCAGGTGCCGAGTCTCAAGCTCAACGCGAATTTGATGAAGCTGGCGCACTTTAATGATCTCGGGCCGGCCAAGGATGATCCGTCCGCATTCAACTTGTTCACCACCGACCTGGAACTGGACAATCAGCTGATTTCGAGCCGCGTGATTGACATCGACGGTTACGGAGTCGACGTGGATGGCTCCGGCAGCGTCAGTGTTTCTGGCTCTGACGAATTGAACTATCGCGGCTTGGCGGAGATTACCACCAAGGAAGGCTTCCTCACCAATACAGTCGCCCGTTTGTCCGGAGCCTCGCTAAAAGATGGAAAGCTGCAGTTTCCCTTTCGAATCACAGGAACAATCGATAGCCCGATATTCTCCAAGGGTAAGGGCGATCTGGACGTAGACGCTGGACAAAAACCCCGCTAAGACAAGCTCTCAAGCATTTGCGAGACCCCTCAGGTATTTTCCCGATCTCATTTGAGGTCTTAACCCGATGGACATTACACGCGCCTGAGCTATCGTGCTGCCCGACCAACAGGCCGGCGGCTGGCTTGCGAGGACGATTTCTGATGCCCCGGCTGTGATTGATTCACAGTCCACGCAGGCTTGTGCGTGTTGTTTTTAGGCCCCTATCTTTCCGAAAACAAATTCGGGGAATTCCCCGTGGAGATGGTTATGTCTAAGGCAGTTTTCAAACGGCTACCAGCCGTGGGCCTGCGAGCACTTGCGTTCGTTACTTTCTCGCTGGCCGCAATCGCCAGCCAAGCGTCAGGCGCAACGAATGACAAACATTTCTTTTGGGCCGCGGGACAGGCACCTACCCCTAGTTCCGTTTCAAACGATCTTATTTATCACGGCGGCAACGCAGGGGCAGGAGCCATCGGCGTTGAGACCACGCCCGCGATTTATCTGATCTTCTGGGGACCCGATTGGGCGAACGGCTTCACGACCACCGACGCGAACGGACGGCAGTTCACCAGCCAGCAACTCCAAACCTACATTACTTCGTTCCTGAGCAATCTCGGCGGCACATCCTGGGCGGCCATCCAGATGGAATACTGCAACGTTGCCCCCGCGGGGACCACCAGTTGCGCCAACGCGAACGGCAGCGGTTACATCACCAATCCGCGAAAGCAACTGAAGGGCGTGTGGACCGACTCAACGCCCGTTCCGAGTGACATCATCGCGCTGGGCCTCGCCGAAAACGTCGCCAATGATCCGCTCGCCGCGGAAGCGATCCGCGCCTCCGGTCACTTCGGCTACAATTCACAGGCCACCTACATCATCCTCACCCCGCCGACCTCCATCGCCACAGGTCAGCCGGTCTATTGCGGCTACCACACGCAGACCAGCACCGTGGATGGCCTGGGCAACCCATACCGCCTGCAGTACGCCTTCATCCCATTCCTCAACATGAACTGGCCCGGCCTTGGCACCAGCGGTTGCGGCATGAACTCCGTGAACACCGTCAGCGACGATTTCGGCCACGGTGTTTTCGATGGCTATAGCATCGTCACCGGCCACGAATACGCCGAAGCCGTCACCGACCCGGACAATTTTGCCAGTGTTCAGGACGGCTGGAACGACGCGCAGGGCAGCGAAAACGGCGACAAGTGCGCCTGGATGGGCCTCGCGAATGTTCCCATGGACAATCACACTTCGTTCGCCGTGCAGCCTCTGTGGAGCAATAAGGCGTTCGACGCCTCCGGCAACGGTTGTGTGCGATCTGCCCCGACCAATCCGCATGCGATGCCCGCAGCCGGCATTGTTCCGCCCGCGATTGATATCTGCATGACCCTCGGTATCTGTCCCCCGGGGGTTGCAGCGGGGCAGCCGATGCCCGTGAACATGGCCTACTTCGGCGGGAAAATTCAGGTGAATCCCAAAATCTATCTGGTCCTCTGGGGTTGGGGAGAGTCCAACGCTTTTGACCACACCACCCCCGGCCATCCCGCGAATGATCCGGACGGCGCAGGAGCGCTGATGAGCCGATTTATTTCCGGGATGGGCGGCACGACCTGGGCGAATATTTCCACCCAATATTATCAATACAACTACAACGGAAACTATTCCACGATCGGCAACCCCAAGCAGCAACTCGCCGGCGTGTGGCACGACGACACCACCCCGATTCACGACAATCTTGCCCCGATCGACCTGGCGCGCGAGGCCGCGCGAGCGGTAGCGTTTTTTCACGCTACCGATCTAGTCGATTCCAATTTCGTCATCGCCACGCCGCAGAAGTTCAACGACGCCGGCTTTAATCAAAACCAATACTGCGCCTGGCACGACTTTACGACTCCGACGGGTTATCCCGGAGTGCAGCAGGGCATCGCGTTCACCAATATGCCCTACGTGCTGAACGCGGCCGGAAGTTGTGGTAAGGACTTCGTGAATCCAGGGCCTACAGGAGACCTCGATGGAGTCACCATCGTCCTCGGCCACGAGATCGCCGAAACGCTCACCGATCCCGGCGCCGAATCGACCACCGGCCAGGTGCAGAACGGCGGCTGGTTCGATTACCAGAGCTGGGAAATCGGCGACAAGTGCGCGTGGGTTGGCGACGGCCTACAAGTTCCCGGCGCGGCCTTCAACATGATTGGAAACGATGGCCGTGCATATCCAGTGCAAACGTTGTGGAGCAACAAAAGCCTGAGCGGAGTCGGTGCCTGCTCGCAGGGCTTTTAGCAGGCGTTTGTTCAAATCGGACCGTTTTAGCGTGGCGCAGGTTGCCACGCGCCGCCCGGCCTCTCCCCAAGCCGGGCGGTTTGCTTTTCATCTCCTCGCGAATCACGCGCCAACTCCCGCAACGAGTAATGGCGCAAGCTTCGAATTTCCATTTTTGATTTTCCAGTTTCAGCTTTCATTGACACTCTCCTCCACGCCTCGTAAACTGATTCGGACATTCAGCAGGCAAGGGAAGTGGGGAAGTGCCGTGCAAATCGGCCGCGGTCCCGCCACTGTATTCGGCTTCATCGCCGAGAGCCAGGCTACCCTCCCTCGCCGCCGTGGTTGGGCCTACTTCGCGAGAGGGTACGCCTCCAGTACGACCCCGGCTTCTCGCCGGGTTTTTTGTTTTTAAATTTCTAGCGGCAGCTTCGTAAAGGGAGTTTCGTGCAGCACAGTTTTGCCAATGCCATGATTCGCGCCCGCGTTGTCGGCGCCGCCCTGCTCTTGCTCAGTGCCTTGGCTGTCCGCGCGCAGTCGTCCACGCCCGCGCCAACTTCTCCCACTCCACCTGCCATGCGCGAAGTCGTTGACGAGGCCGGCCGCACCGTTCGGGTGCCGCTACTCCCTTCGCGCATCGTTTCTCTCGCGCCCAGCCTGACGGAAACGCTCTATGCCCTCGGGGTCCAGGACCGCCTCGTCGGCAACACCGACTACTGCGACTATCCTCCCGACGCGCAAAAGAAAAAAAAGGTCGGCGGCATTGTCAATCCCAATCTCGAAGAGATTGCTGCGCTCCATCCTGATCTCGTCCTTGTCACCAAGGAAATCAATCGGCTCGAGACCGTCCGGGCACTCGACGCCCTCGGCATCCCTGCCTATGCCACGCATGCCCGTAACGTCGACGACATTCTCTCCACCACGCAAAAACTCGCCGACCTCCTCGGCGTCCCCGAAGCTGGTAAATCTCTCACTGCCGACCTGCAAGCGCGCCTCTCCGTGTTGCGTTCCAAACTCGAACCCCTCCCCCCCAGTAGGGTTCTCTTCATCGTGTGGACGCGCCCGCTCATCTCCGTCGGCAAAAACACTTTCATCGCCGACGCCCTGCGCAAAGCCGACGCCACCAGCATCGTTGACGCCTCGCAAGACTGGCCGCAGATGAACCTCGAAGAAGTCGTCCGGCTCCAACCCGACTATCTGGTCTTTGCGGCATCCCATTCCGAATCTGCCGCGCACGAATTCGACGCGCTCTCACTGCTCCCCGGCTGGCAACTCCTCGATGCCGTGCGCAACCGCCGCTTTGCTGTTATCAGCGAGGCAGTCAATCGTCCCGCGCCGCGTATCGTTTCCGCCATTGAAGACCTCGCGCGCCAGTTGCATCCAACCGCGTTTCCGGATTCGCCCGCGCAGGAAAATCCTGCCCCGCCGGCTTCGATTTCTCCCGTGGCAGCCCCAACGCACATGACCCTCAATGCGCAACCCTCCGCGCCGGAGCTTGCATGCGCCCGCTGACCCTAACGCGCCTGCTGATCCGCTGCGGCATTCTCGCCGTCATTCTGTTTGTGGTGGTTGTAGTGGCGATGAAACTCGGCGCGGTCCAGGTTTCTCTCTACGGCCTTTGCAAGGACCTCATTAGTCTCCTTCTTCACCGCACAGCCACACTTTCCAGCGACTACGGCATGATTGTGCTCGGCATTCGCTTGCCGCGCATTCTGCTTGCTATCTTCGTCGGCGCCTCGCTTTCCGTCGCTGGCGTCAGCTTCCAGGCTTTGCTTCGCAATCCCCTGGCTGATCCGTATGTCCTTGGCGTTTCTTCCGGTGCAGCTCTCGGAGCCATCCTCGCGCTGATCATCGAAGCCCATCTGGATCTTTCCCCTGAAATGGCCGGACTGATCACTCCCGTCGGCGCATTTCTCGGCGCCGCCATCACCATCGCCGCTGTCTACATCCTCGGGCGCCGCGATGGCCAGATTGACAGCACCACGCTGCTCCTTGGCGGCATTATCACGGCTTCTTTCCTCTCCGCAGTGATCATGTTCCTGATGACCACGCTCTCCGGTAACAATCTCCGCGGCAGCGCCTTCTGGTTCATGGGCGATCTTTCTACTCCGCAACCCCGCAGCCTGCAATATTTCCTGGCCTTTGGCTTCATCATTGCCGCCGGCGCGATTTATACCACCGCCTCCGATCTGAATCTCCTGCTCGCCGGTGAAAAAGAAGCCATGCATCTCGGGGTGGACGTTCCGCGTGTCCGCATCGTTGTCTATATCGCCGCTTCCATCCTCACCGGTCTTGCCGTCAGCGTCAGCGGTACGATCGGTTACGTCGGCCTGCTAGTTCCTCACGTCATGCGGCTCATCTTTGGCTCCGACCACCGCATGCTCATCCCTGCTTCTGCGCTCGGAGGCGCGATTGCTCTGGTTATCGCGGACACGCTCGCGCGCACCGTCACTTCGCCCACTGATTTGCCCGTTGGCGCCATGACCGCCCTTGCCGGCGCCCCACTTTTTATCTATTTGCTGCGCCGGAGAATGGCATGAGCAGCGCGCTGCGACACCCGCTTCCCGGAGACGCCCCGCGCGCCAACTCTGACGTCCGCTTGAGTGTTGAGCAGGTCAGCTACGCCTACGCAGCGAACCCTTCGCAGGCGCCGCTTTTTACGCTGGAGGCGATGAGTTTCCAAGCCAAGCCCGGCGAACTGGTC
>DATLVJ010000202.1:0-5644 GCA_035577585.1 Candidatus Limnocylindrales bacterium | reverse complement strand
CCACGTAATCCACGCTGCCCGTCATCACCACATTCATATCCACTTCGGCGCGCGCGTCTTCCTCATAGCACAAATCCAGCAGCGAAACGTCATCCACGATTCCGACGCTCGTCGCGGCCACGGAATCGATCAGCGGCGAAGTTTTCAACATCCCCGCTGCGACCATGCGCTCCATCGCCAGGGCCAGCGCCACGAACGCCCCGGTGATGGAGGCCGTGCGCGTGCCGCCATCCGCTTCGATCACGTCGCAATCGATCCACACCGTCCGCTCGCCCAGCGCTTCCTGATCCGTCACGGCGCGCAGCGAACGTCCGATCAGCCGCTGAATCTCCAGCGTGCGTCCGCTCTGCTTGCCGCGCGACGCTTCGCGCGGTGTGCGCTCTTCGGTGGCGCGCGGCAGCATGCCATATTCGCTGGTCACCCAGCCTTTGCCGCTGCCCTTCAGAAAACCCGGAACCCCGTCCGTGACGCTGGCCGTGCTGATCACCCGCGTCTTTCCGAGTTCGATCAACACGCTCCCTTCCGCCTGGGAAATAAAATCCGGCGTGATTTTCAAGCTGCGTAACTGGTCGGCACGCCGTCCGTCGCTGCGCATCGCAAGCCTCTTTTCCTTCGAACCCAATCACTCGAATTTCTTCTTACCGTTTCGTCGCCTTGCGAACCGTTTCGACGGCCTTGCGAATCGGCGCTGGCAACTTCGAACCCGGTGGCGACGGATTATCCAGTTGCGTGCCTGCCGCATCCTTGGCGTTCACGCGGAAAAGTTGCGTCAGGTCCACGTGGCCCGCCAGCGTGTCCGCTTCCTGGCCGTGAATCAAAATCTTCAGGCGCAGCACTTGCGGCACATTAGATTCTAGCGTGCGCAAAATCGATTCCACCGCCAACTGCTCGCTCTGGATTCCCGAGGGAATCGAAGTCCGGATTTCGTCGGAAAAATCCGCCACTCCCGTGCCGTCGGGCAAAATATAAAACGCCAGCAGCGCCGCATCGGGCGGCAGAGTGCGCGATTCAGCATCCACCGGGCCCGCCAGCAGTGTGTTCAATACTTGTTTAGAGCGGAGAACGGGATCGCGCGACAACGGAAGCTCCACGACCACCGCCACCAATTCGCCTTCCTGTCCGCGTGAGCCCCAGAACATTTTTGCCTTCACCATCGGGTCGCCGGTGCTGATAGGCGCCACGGGCAACAATTCGCGTCGCGCCTGTTCGGCGGTTTTTTCCGTCAATTCCTTGGCCTGTTTCACGCGACGCCGCAGCGCGGGGAAGTAGAGCGCCGCCGCAATCACCGCCGCCAGCAGCACGCCGCCGAGCCACACAGTCCACTTCGTGTTCATGGCTTCACGCTCCCGCCGGGCACTGGGATCGTCGGAACCACGTACGTGGGACGAAAATCGGTCAGGCCGCGCGCGATCGCTTCGGCGACCCCGGGAACCATGCGGTCAAGTTCGGCGCGCTCCTTCACCGATACGCTGGAAATTTCCACCGCAATGGCCGGCGCCGCCGTGGTGCGAAGTTGGCGCACCGGCGCGGTCTGCAGTGTGTCCGGCGAACCTTTGAAGCGTTTCGACAATTCCTGCTGCACCAGTTCGCCGAGCTTGCGGCTCAGGCTCAGAAACGGCGTTTGCGCGCGGTCCCAGGGAATCAGGCCGGTGATGTTGTTGGGTGCGGGCCTCTCGGGTTCGACGTAGACGCGCGCCGTGCCCGTCAGTCCGGTGGAAGCGATGTGCAGGGTGATGAAGACGGCGCCACGTTGCGCGTTGGCGCGGGCCGAACGGTCGTCGAAAGACGGATTGTCATTGCCTTCGCGGGTCAGAACCACCTGGAACCCCTGCGCTTCCAGCGCTCTCTTCGTGGCGGTGGCGAATTGCAAAACTTCATCGCTTTCGCTGATGCCTTCGGTGCCGCGCGCGCCGGGATCGGTGCCTCCGTGCGCAGGATCCAGCACCACAACATTTAAGCCAGAGCGGCCCGCTTGCGCCGTCGGCGTGCTGGACGATTGCTGCGATGGACTCGAGTTCGGGTGCGCGGAAGCAGCGGGAGAAATTGCCGTGGTCTGCACAACTCTTGGGACGGCGGCGCTGTTTCCAGTTGCCTGCTGCGGCGCGGCCCACGCCAGAGCGGCACAGCACACTCCTGCACCCAGCAGGCTGCCCGCGGAAATTTGCCACCAGCTTTGAGCGCATCTCACGCCCAGCAGGATATCAAATCTGAACGCCACCGTTGATTCGAAGAATCAAGAGTGGCAGGGAAGAGGCGACTTTTTGGAGTGCTGGAGCTCTGCTCCCGCTTTTTGCCGTGTCAACCGTTTTGCCCAACCGGTCGTGGGTCAGTTTCCAATTAGCCATGCCGGCTCAGACGGTCGACGCAACACTTTAAACCGTTATACAGGCATGATTTAATCCCTAATATGCCGTCCTCTTTGTTCCTAATATTGTTCACCGCTGCGCTGTTTGTACTCCTAGGCATTAGTGTCTTTCTGTTGGTCAATCCATCGCGGTACATGCGACGGAATCCCAGTCGTCGGATGAAAGACACGCCCTGGACGCGGATTCAGTTGAGAGCGGTCGGCTTAGTATTTTGTTTATTTGCGTTCATGGTGCTTTCTGGAAGTCTGAGCCATGACTCCCAATCAAAGGTCTTTAGAGGTTTTTCCGACAATATCCTCGTCGCCCTGTGGCTTGCGTTTGCGTGCGTGTGGGCCTGCGGAATTCTGTCGTGGATTGCATGGCGGTTTATTGGGGTCCGGATTTGGGTCCGTCAGCACTTTTCTTTCGAAGAATTGGAAAGCCCAGCTTGGGAACGCCGAATGACCATAACTTTCTCTCTTCTGTTATTCCTAATCGTTGCAAGTGCACTCTTAATGGCCGCAGCGGGGCTTCATCCGCCTCAATCGTCCGGAAACTGAATGCTGGGGGCTGGGAGTTCGCGATCCTTGGCAACCTTTTCGATTAAGGCGATCCCAAAGCCGGGCCTGTAAGCCGAGCCTTCAACTATACGAACTTAGTCAGTCAATCTAGTCCCCAACCGCGCTTCGCGGAGATGCTGCAGACGCAAACCGCGCCTGCAACTTGCGCGTGGGGTAATACAACGCGAATCCCGCCACCGCGATGATCATGCCGAAAAGCAGCCCGTTCATCCCGAGAATGGTTTCTCGGTCGCTTTCCACCAGCGAAAGTACCAACAGCCCCAGCGGAAAGATTCCGCAGGTGATTGCCCCGGCCATGCCTCCCGGCACGCGAAACTCCCGCTTCAACTCCGGCTCGCGCACCCGCAGCACCACCAGGGTCACAAATTCCAGCATCAGCGCGGCGCCGTACAACATTATGTCCAGCGTCACCAGGCGCTTGAAGCCGAGCCCGAGGCACAACGCCCAGCAGCTTGCCAGCACCACGATCGCCACCCACGGCGTTTCGTTCTTGGGCGTCACTTTGCCGAACACCTTGGGCATCATGCCGTCCTTGGCCATGGCCAGCGGCAGGCGCGAATAGCTCATCACCAGCGCGTTGAACATGCCGAACGCGCTCATCATTCCGCCGATGGTGACCATGAACCGCAGCCATTCGAACCCCATCAACTTGCCGCCCAGTTGCCCCGCGATTGCCGCCCACGAGCCGTCTTCGGCAAAGGCCGAGGCCGGCGTCCCGGTGAAGTACACCGCCAGAAACGGCAGTACGTAGGTGAGCGACACCAGTATCACCGCTGCGATCATCGCCTTCGGATAGGTGCGTTGCGGCCGCTCAACTTCCTGCGCGATCGTCGACGCGTTGTCCCACCCCATGTAGTTCCACATCGCCACCAGCACCGCTCCCAACAATCCAACGCTTGCGCTGGTCGAAGCCGCATGCGGCTCCCCAGCGAACGCCCCCAGCTTCATCGGCGTCAGCACCACAATCAGCCCGAACGGCAGCGACAGCAGGAAAAACAGCCACAGCGAGGTGATTCCCACCACCCGGATCCCAGCCAGGTTCAGCGCCGCGCAACTCACCACTACAAACAACCCCGCCAGGACCCCGTGATTTCCTTCGCCAAACCACGGCGACATCTGCTTCAGGTAAAACACAAACAAGGTGGGGTAGATCGCCATGTCAAAGATGCTGGCGGCCAGCGAAAGCCATGCTTCCTGGAAGCCCCAGAAATTGCCCAGGCCGCGGCGAACCCAGGCGTAGTAGCCGCCTTCGTGCGGCAGCGCGCTGGACAGCTCGCCGATCATGAACGCCGTAGGCAGACACCACAGCACCGGCAGAAACAGCAGGACCAGAATCCCGCGGCCGTAGCCGGCGCCGGAAATAATCGCCTCGGTTCCGTAGGTTCCGCCGGACACCATGAAGAAGGTGGCGGCAACCAACGGCCAGAGCGTCAGTTTTGCGGCTCTCTTTTTGGTGATTTGAATAGCTTCGGAAGGAATTTGGGCTGGAAGGGATAAAGTGCTCAATTTTTTTCTCTCGTCCTCCTAAAGTGACTCTCGCTTTCCCGTTTCTTGAAGCAAGCTCACCTTTCGAAGAATACAGTCTCCGTTCTTGCATGCAAGAAAAAAATGACCCTCAGCGAAAATTTTTTCGAGTGAGGCACTCGTCCTTCGGTACTAGACGATTGGTTTCGCATGCGGAGATCGCGCCCGCGCAAAACCGTTTCGTTCGCCGGCCGGTCTTCATCTGCCGCCAACCGGCTGTGATACACTCCGCGAGGCTTTTTTCATTTTCATCTCTATCGGAGTCACCCGCATGAATCTTCGTTCTTCCATCCTTTCCGCTCTCTTTTTCGTGGCAAGTTCCATTACCCTCGCGCAGCAATCCGCCACCCCCCGTCCGGTCACCGTGGACGACCTTTTCGGCGTCAAGGAGGCACATGAACCGCGGATCAGCTCCGACGGCCAGGTGATCGCTTTCACCGTCACCTCCAACTCGTTGAAGGAAGACAAGCCGGAATCTCGGATCTGGATGGTGCCGACAACAGGCGGCGACGCTATCCCTCTGACGGCCGAAGGCGTGGCGTCCTCTCATCCCCGCTGGTCGCCGGACGGTAAGTATCTGGCATTTCTCTCGACCCGCAAGGATGCCGGGGGCACCGAGGAGAAGACTCAGGTCTATCTGCTGAATCGCCAGGGTGGCGAGGCCCAGCGCCTGACCAACACGATTCAGGACGTCGAGGAATTCGAATGGGCGCCCGACGGCAAGCAACTCGTGTTGATTCTTCGCGATCCCACGCCGGAAGAGGCTGAGGCGGCTGCGAAGAAGTCCAGGAACCCTGAAGATGGCGCGGCGAAAAAATCCAAAGCGCAGCCGCCCTGGGTGATCGACCGGCTCCAGTTTAAGAATGACAACGTCGGCTACATCGACCGCCGCCGCACCCATCTCTACGTTTTCAGCCTGGCCGCAAAGACCAGTCGCCAGGTGAGTTCGGGGGATTACGACGACGCTCAACCCGCCTGGTCGCCGGACGGCAAGTCTCTCGCCTTCGCCAGCAACCGCACCAAGCCGGACCCCGATACCACCTACAACTCCGATATCTGGGTGGTGCCCGCGGACAATACCGATCAGGGCGCCCATCCCACCCAAGTCACCAGCTTTCCCGGGCAGAAGGATCATCCTTCCTGGTCGCCAGACGGCAAGTGGCTAACCTACTCGGCTACGGTCGACCTGAAGCT
>DATLVJ010000201.1:0-33308 GCA_035577585.1 Candidatus Limnocylindrales bacterium | reverse complement strand
AGACGCGGCCTTCAGGATGACAACTGTGGTTGAGGTTCGAAAGTGGTTGAGGTTCGACTGTGGTTGGGGTTCGAGAGTGGTTGAGATTCGAATGTGGTTGAGGTTCGAATGGGGTTGAGGTTCGAAAGTTAGGAAGATTTTTAAATTACGCCAGACGGGTTTAGTCTAGCGCGCGGATGAGCGCTTCCACGAGAGGCGGCTCCTGTTCGGGGAAAACGGTGCGCAGGTCAATCAGCAGCCGGTCGTCTTCAATTCTCGCGACTACCGGCGTCAGGCTTGTGGTTGATCGGAGCCGGAGTTCCAAATCGCTGGCGGAATGACGGGCACTGGAGATTCGGAGCACTTTCGTCGGGAGCGATTGCGCGGGTGTTGAACCTCCGCCGACCAGCGAGCGCCCGTCGGCGATTTCGATCTCGGCATCGGCCTGGGCAATTTTCGCCGAGAGGGCCTTGAAGAATGCATCCGAGCGCCGCGAAATTTCTTCCAGGCTCGTCTGCATCATCCGCAGAGCAGGAATCTCACTCCACGCCCCGCGAAGATAAGCTCGCAGCGTCGCTTCCATCGCCGCAATCGTCAGCTTGTCCACGCGCAGAGCCCGGAACAGCGGGTGCCGCCGCACTTTTTGCACCAGATCTTTCTTCCCTGCGATGATGCCCGCTTGCGGCCCGCCCAGCATCTTGTCCCCGCTGAAGAGTACCAGGGAAAATCCCGCTTCAACGCTTTCCCGCGCCGTCGGCTCGCTGATTCCAACCGGCGAAAGATCCACCAGGCAGCCGGAGCCGAGGTCCTCCACCACCGGAAGCCGCACGCGCTGCCCCAAGGCAATCAGTTCCGCAACGTCCGGCTTCTCTGTAAAACCCGACACCGTGAAATTCGAAGGGTGTACCCGCAAAATCACGCAGGTCTTTTCGCTGATCGCATTCTCATAGTCGGCGATCCGCGTGCGATTTGTTGTGCCCACCTCGCGCAGCACCGCGCAGCTTTGCTCCATGATTTCCGGAATGCGGAAACCGACGCCGATTTCGATCAGCTCGCCGCGGGAAACGATCACCTCGCCGCCGCGTGCCAGCGCCGCCAGAGTCACCAGCACGGCGGCCGCGCAGTTGTTCACCACGATCGCCGCTTCCGCGCCGGTCAGGCGCTCGATTAGCCGCGAAGTGTGTATGTCGCGCTTGCCGCGTGCGCCGGCGGCCACGTCGTACTCAAGATTTGAATACTGCGTCGCGCTCAGTCGAAATTCTTCCAAAACTGCGGCCGGCAGCGGCGCCCGCCCCAGGTTTGTGTGCAGGATCACTCCGGAGGCATTGATCACCCCGCGTAGCGAGGGCGCGAGGGCCCGCTCGACGCTCTGTACCACGCGCAGCTCGACCGCTTCCGCCTCAAGTCCGGCTTCTTCCTGCGGCGCTCCGGAAACAATTTCTCTGCGCAGTTGTGCCAGCTCGCCACGGATCGTCTCCACCAGGAACCCACGTTCGAGAGTCCTGCCCAAATCCACCACCAGCGGGCGGAGAAGCAATTCATCCACCGAAGGCAGTCGCCGCAGCAGCATGGTCTGGTCCGCGCCCGGCGCAGGTTTTGCTTTTTCCGCCATGCCGACATTGGAGCACAGCAGGGAATCGCCCGCAATTGCCAACTGCTCGAACGGGCAGGTCCGGGCACTTCCGGGCGTTGTTTCATGAGAATCGCCGTGCCCCTCCGCGGTTGACGTCCGCCGGGTACGCACCTACGATGAACTCTCGGGGATTTCCATCTCATGGCCACCATTGACGAGGATCTCTCGGCACTCGAGCGCGACATCCGTCAGCTCAAGATCGAGTACGACATGTATTTCGGTGGCGGCCGCAAGCGTCCCCCGACCGAAATCGAATGGCGCATTGAACTGATCGTCAAACGTTATGGCGAGCGCGGCGGCGACATGAAGTTCGGCCAGCGATTTCGCTTCGGCAATCTCGCCCAAACTTACGCGAAGTATAAGGACATCTTTCGCAAGCGCCTCGCGCAGCGCGAAGAAGGCAAAGTGCAGCGGCACTTTGGCGCCGCGGCCAAAGCCATCGAAGCCGAGCGAGCCAAAGCCGCCGCTGCGGCTGCTTCCACCGAAGCCGCCAAGGTCTTTCGCGTGGTATGCACCGCTCCGGAAAAGGAAGCCGATAAAGTCGAACAACTCTACGAAGCCTTCGTCCGCGCCAAGCAGCAAGCCGGCGAAGAGATGGGCAAGATGACCCGGGCCGGCTTTAACGAATTCGTCCGCAAAAAGACCCAAGATCTCCAGAAACAGAAAAATTGCCACGAAGTGGAGTACGTGGTCGAAACCGTCGACGGCCAGGTGAAGCTCAAAGCCCTCGTCAAGTCCTAGGTCAGCTTGCGGTAGAGTGATGAAGGTGTGATTACCGGAATGAGACTCGGTTTCACTTTGGCCATAGTGTCGTTGGTTCTACTTTTCGCGTTGCATGTAACTGCTTGCACTTTGGCCCCTGGGTATTTTTATCAGATAACTGCGTTGAAAGGCCGAGTCGTAGGAACGCATGGCCATCACACATTCGCTCCCCGCTGGTTGAGGCAGAGCTTCGCAAGAAAACATTCCAAGTTGGCGTTATACAAGTACAGTCAACCGTGGAACGAGACGTTGCTTGTAAAGACCGTCGAGACAGATGATCACGGGAGTTTTGACTTCGGGCCGCTCACATTGGGCCATTATATGCTCAGGATAGACGAGAGTGATTTGTTCGATGTTGAAATCAAAGAGCTCCCACGAAAAACGGAGTCGGTCACAATAGACGTTTCTCCAATTAACCCCGATTGCAAAGGCGGTCACGAGTTTATCGTAAGGATGAAGTGATTTACGGATACTTTCCCACAGGTCTGCGTTTCCGGTTTCTTGCGCCTCCGCGTAAACTGGTAAGTCCTTTACCGCACTGGAGGCGACATGGCTGTGGAGCGCGCGCTGCTCAGCGTATTCGACAAGACCGGTATCGTGGAATTTGCCCGCAAGCTGGCGGCGCTGAAAATCGAAATTCTTTCGACCGGCGGCACATCGAAACTGCTGCGCGAATCCGGCGTGCCGGTGAAGGATGTCTCCGACTTCACCAACTGGCCGGAAATGCTCGGCGGCCGCGTGAAGACGCTGCACCCGAAGGTGCACGGAGGCCTGCTTTACCGCCGCCACAATCCTGACGACCTGAAGCAGGCGAAAGAGCATGGGATCACGCCGATTGACCTGTTGGTGGTGAATCTTTATCCCTTTGAAGCTACAGCTGCGAAGGAGTATCTCCCGCCCGAAGAACTGATCGAGAACATTGATATCGGCGGTCCGACGATGCTGCGTTCGGCGGCGAAGAATTTTGAGAGCGTGACAGTCGTCACCGACCCCGCGGATTATGGGCGCATCGCCAAAGAACTTGAAACCAAGGGCGAGACTTCGCTCTCCACGCGACTCGACCTTGCGCGCAAGGTCTTCGGCCTCACCTCGCGCTACGACGGCGTGATCACCATGAATCTGGAGCGGCTGGCCCTGCAAGGCGATAAGCTGGAAGTTCAGCAGAAGGGCGGGCTCACCGAACGCGTTTATGTTTCGCTGCGCCGCAAACAGGAATTGCGTTACGGCGAAAATCCTCACCAGGCCGCGGCGCTTTACATTCCCGCGGGACACCCGGCCACGGGGTTGGCTGCGGCGAAGCAACTGCAGGGCAAGGAACTCTCGTACAACAACTACGTCGATCTGGAATCCGCGCGCAGCCTGGTGGCCGAATTTGAGGGTCCGGCGGCCGTCATCATCAAGCACAACAATCCTTGCGGCGCCGCCGAGCAGTCCACCCTGCTGGATGCGTACACCAAAGCGCTTGCCAGCGACCCCGTCTCCGCATTCGGCGGCGTGCTGGCGTTCAATCACATCGTGGACGCGCTGACCGCCGAGGAGGTCGCCAAGCTTTTTGTCGAGTGCATCGTCGCTCCGGGCTTTGCCGATCGCGCCCAGGAAATTTTTGCCGCCAAGAAAAATCTGCGGCTGCTCCTCCTTCCGCAGGGCGGGCTCGATCACGACAAGGAATTACAGATGAAGCGAATTCTGGGCGGCATGCTGATCCAGCAGCCCGACTTGGGGAATTTGAATGACAAGGAGTTGAAGGTTGTCACCAAGCGCGAGCCGACCGCAGTGGAACTCGCCGACCTGAAATTTGCGTGGAAAATCTGCAAGCATGTGAAGTCCAATGCTATCGTCTTCGCCAAAGACCGCGCAACGCTGGGCGTGGGCGCGGGACAGATGAGCCGCGTCGATTCCGTGAAAATCGCGGTGATGAAAGCGCAGAATCCCCTGCAGGGAAGTGCCGTCGCCTCCGACGCCTTTTTCCCGTTTCCCGACGGAGTCGAAGTGGCCGCTGATGCCGGCGCTACCGCGGTGATTCAGCCGGGCGGTTCGGTGAAAGACTCCGAAGTGATCGCCACAGCCGACCGGTTGGGTCTGGCGATGGTCTTCACGAACATGCGCCATTTTCTGCACTAATTCTGGGATCGACCTAGAAAGTAGACGAAGGAAGAGTTTTAACACAGTGAACTCCGAGGCAGAGCTCAGAGGACACAGAGAAAGAGTTACTACTGCCGGCCGATCCGCACCACTTCTTTCTTCAAAGCCAGTGTATCCAGTTTTTCCATCGGCAAACTCAAGAAGAGATCAATTCGGCGTCCCATGGTGACGAAGGCGTCACGAAAGGCCCAGGCGATCTCGTCCGGTGAACCCACGACAGCAGCGGGATCGGGGATTCCCCAATGCGCCGTAACCGGTTGGCCCGGCAATACCGGACAGACTTCCGCCGCAGCGGAATCGCAGACCGTGAATACAAAATGCATTTGCGGGGCGCCGGGCTTCGCGAACTCATCCCAACTCTTGCTCCGCAAACCCGCAACCGGCAGCCCCGCCGATTCCAGTTGCTTCAAGGCGTAGGGATGGACACGGCCGGCAGGGTGGCTGCCCGCACTGAAAGCTTGAAAATTCGGGCGGCCGCGGTGATTCAGAATCGCTTCGCCCAGGATCGAGCGAGCCGAATTGCCGGTGCAAAGAAATAAAACGTTGTAGCGCTTCTGCATGAAGAAAACTTCAGTTACAGCAGGCCGGGCCGCAGCAAGAATTGGCAGCCGGCTTCGTCGCTCGGAGAAACGCGCTCATGAACTTGTCTTTGACCAGCGGGCCAACTTTTTCGGCGTCGAAGCCGGCCGCTTGCAGAAATTCCCGCGCTTCTTCCACCTGGTAAACGCGTGTCGGCTCCACTTCGATGCTGGCGAATCCCGCCGCATTCAGCTTGTCCACATACTCGGTTTCCTGCAGCGCGCCCGCGATGCAACCCACCCACAATTCCATGCTCTTGCGGATTTCCGCCGGCACTTCGCCGCGCAGAACCACGTCCGAAACCGCCAGGCGCCCGCCCGGCTTCAACACGCGGAACGCCTCGCGCAGCACGCGGTCCTTGTCGCCCGAAAGATTGATCACGCAATTCGAAATGATTACGTCCACCGTGTTGTCGGGCAGGGGAATATTCTCGATCGTGCCCTTCAGAAACTCCACATTCTGCACGCCGGACTTGCGCTGATTTTCCCGCGCCAACGCCAACATCTCGTCCGTCATATCCAGTCCATACGCTTTGCCAGTTGGTCCAACGCGCCGGGCCGACAATAGGACGTCGATGCCGCCGCCGGAGCCGAGATCGAGCACCACTTCACCCGCTTGCAATTTCGCCAGTGCCGTCGGATTCCCGCAGCCCAGCGACGCAGCCACCGCTTCCGCGGGCAAGCTGCCTTTTTCCGCTTCGCCATAAAGATTTCGAGTGATCGGGTCGCACCCGCTCAACGAAGCCCCGCCACCGCAACAAGCGGTCTTCCCCTCGGCAACCTGTTTCGCCGCGGCTCCGTACTTTTCCTTGACCACTTCATGGATGTTTGGTTCGCTCATGATCGTTGTTCTCCCTGATTATTTCGAAATTTGCACAAAATCTTCCGCCGACACCGCGCGATTCCGCGTGCAGCACTCCTCGTACAGGAACCCAAGCACTTCGCGCAGCGCGTCCGTGTTCGCCGTGTACCACAGGAATGTCCCGGCCCGCCGCACATCCAGCAGCCCAACCTGCCGCAATTTTTCCAGGTGATGAGACAAGGTTGACGCGGGAATCCCGAGCTCTTCCTGAAGCTCTCCCGCCACCATCCCTGTGGGGTGGGCGGAGAGGAGCAAGCGCACAATCTGGAGGCGCGGTTCCGCGCCAATGGCGGAAAAGCGATCGGCGCAGCGGGTGACCAGGAGTGGATCGGCCTTCTTCATATTTCGATATTTGCAGAAATACGGAAGCGGGTCAATCCCTTTTTCCCGGAAACCCTCCCCTCCCCCTCCGCATCTTATTTACGTGCGCCAAATTCTTCGAAACGCCCTCCCGTTTCGCTTTTGACCGCGTTTCCGTCGCATGGGATACTGAAAAAACGAACTCTATGACGCCATATCGCCTGATTCTGCCTCTCTTCTGCGCCTCGCTGGCGGCGCTACCTGCTCTTGCCCAGACGGACGCTCCCGCGCAGCCCACCGCGACTCGCAAGGATCCGCTTCGCGCCGACGCCTATTTCAACTTCACCATGGGGCACATTTTCGAGCAGCAGTATGAACAGACCGGCGCGGGCGAATACGCTACCCGCGCGATCGATTCCTACAAGAAGGCTTATGCGGTCGATCCGACGTCGCCCATCATCGGCGAGCGCCTGGCGGAAATGTATTGGAAGGCCCAGCGCGTCCACGAAGCGGTGACGGAAGCCAACGAAGTTCTGAAGCGCAATCCGGACGATCTGCCGACGCACCGGCTGCTGGCCCTGGTCTATCTTCGCAGCCTTGGAGACATCAACGGCACCAACATCCAGTCTGAAACCATCGTGAAGGCCATTCAGGAATATAACGCCGTTCACCGACTGGATCCTTCCGACCAGGAAGTCACCATCTGGCTGGCGCGCCTCTACCGCCTGCACAATGAGCCGGAAAAGGCGGAAAGCGTCCTGGGCGGTTTGTTGAAAGACGATCCGGAGAACGACGCCGCGGTCGAGCAACTGACGCAACTGCTCCTCGACCAGAACAAAGCCGAAGAGGCGATTTCTCTGCTGAATGGCATGATCGGGCGTTCGCCCTCGGCCACGCTCTACGATCACCTTGGCGACGCGTACACGCAAACGCGCGATTTTCCGAAAGCTGAAGCGGCCTACCGCAAGGCCGTGGATCTGGACCCTTCGGAACTGACCCATCTTCGCGGGCTGGCGCAAACCCTTCTTTCCGAAGAGAAGTACCCCCAGGCGTTGACCGCCTACGAGAAACTCTCCGACATGCTGCCCGACGACGCGGACACCTATCTGCGCATCGCGCAAATTTATCGCGAACTTCACCAGTTGGATAAAGCCGAGGAAAATCTCGTCAAGGCGCGCCAGTATGCTCCCGGCAGCCTGGAAGTGATGTACAACGAGGCGATGATTTACGAATCGCAGGGCCGGTTCGAGGACGCCATTCGAGTGCTCTCCGATGCCGTCACCGGCGTAAAAGCGCAGTCAAAAGTTTTGCCTTCGCGGCGCCGTTCGCTGTCGATTCTCTACCAGCAACTGGGAATGCTCTACAAAGACACGCAGAACTACCAGGCCGCCATCTACACGTTCCAGGAACTTGGGCGCCTCGGCGACGAGGAAGACCGCCGGGCCCGGCTGCTGATCATGGACACCTATCGCCAGGCCCGCGACCTGCCGAAGGCTCTGCAAGCCGGCAAGGAAGCTATCGCCAAGTATCCGGACGATTCTTCCATCCGCAGCAGCTTGGCCATGATGCTCGGCGAAGCGCAGCAGCCCGATGAGGCGATCAAGCTTATCCAGGCCGGACTGAAGGGCGGCACTGGGGATCGCGAAACCTATTTGAGCTACGCGCAGATTTACGAGCGCAGCCACCGCTTCACGGAAGCCGAAACCGCCGCGCGCAAGGCCGAATCCCTGGCCGTGCAGCCCGCCGACAACGAACTTGCGTGGCTGATCCTGGGCGCCATCTTCGAGCGGCAGAAGCAGTACGACAAAGCTGAGGAGCAGTTCAAGAAAGTCATCGACGTCAATCCGAAGAACTCCATGGTCCTGAACTATTACGGCTACATGCTGGCGGACCGCGGCATTCGGCTGGACGAAGCCCGCGACCTGATTCAGCGCGCCCTGGACCAGGAGCCGTTCAACGGCGCCTATCTCGACAGCCTAGGCTGGGCCTATTACAAGCAGAACAAGCTCGATCAAGCCGAACACACGCTCCGAAAGGCCGTGGAACGCGAATCGCACGATCCCACCATTCGCGAACATTTGGGCGATGTGCTGGCGAAGCAGGGCCGCACGGAGCTTGCCGTGGTCGAATGGGAAAAATCACTGAACGAATGGCACCGCTCCTTGCCAGCGGACCTTGAAGAAGATAAAGTCGCCGAAGTGGAGAAGAAGCTGAGCCAGAACAAGCACCGTGTCGCGCAGAAAACTCCCGCTGCCGATGCCAAACCCTGAGTCCGTAAATGCGAACAATCCGAATTCCGGCGTACGCCAAGGTCAACCTGCGTCTGGAAGTGCTGGGAAAGCGCGCCGACGGCTACCACGAACTTCGCACCATTTTTCAGACGGTGGGGCTGCATGACACTTTGGAGTTCCGGTCCTCGCGCCGTCCCGGCATTTCGCTGCAGATTCAAGGCAACGAAATCCTCGCCAAGGAAGAGATCGAAAAGAACCTTGTGTACCGGGCCGTTGATGCCTTGCGCCGCGAAAGCCGGGTTCGCCCCGGTGTGGAAATACTCCTGCAAAAGAAAATTCCCGCCGGCCGCGGACTGGGCGGGGGTTCCAGCGACGCGGCTGCGGCGCTGCTTGGATATCTGCAATTCACGCGACAGAAAATCGAAACTTCGCGGCTTCTGGACATTGCCGCCGGGCTTGGCGCGGATGTCCCATTCTTTCTGTTTGGCGGCACGGCACTGGGCATCGGCAAGGGCGAGGAAATCTATCCTCTCCCGGACGCCCCGCGCCGGACGCTCCTCATCGTCTCCCCAAAAGACATTCAAGTCCCTACGCCTGATGCCTACAGGTGGCTCCACGCGCCGGAATTGGCTTCGTTGACAAAATCCGCGGCGAACCATAAACTATTTAAGTTCTGTGCTCTATGTTGGAGCGCGCAGGAAGCCTCTCTTTCGAACGATTTCGAAGCGGCAGTCTTCCAGCGCCATCCCCGTCTTGGCAAGATCAAGCGGGATTTGCTCCATCGAGGAGCTTCAGAAGCCTTGCTGGCTGGTAGCGGTTCGGCGGTGTTTGGAGTTTTCCCGAGCCCAGCTAAGGCGCGCCGAGCCGTTGTCGGGTTTCCGCACGATCAAGCCTTCGTCTGCGAAACAATTTCGCGGAGCAGGTATGCGCAAAAGTAGCAGCGGGCAGTAGCCTGCCAGCCCCAAATAGCGCGATTGTCGGTCGATCCTCCAGCGTCTCTCCGTCACCCAAGCTGTTTTTGTATGGCCCGAAGTGTCCGCCCAGTAAGAGCATCCGGGATGGGCGAAACGCGCCCGCCTCGGAAGGCGGCCGCTACAATCCGACGCCGTAGCCCGGCGACGAAGCGAGAAGCGTGTGAACGACGAGCGTTTCAAAATCTTTACGGGTACCGCCAATCCGGCGCTGTCTGCCGCGATCTGCAAGCATTTGGGCGTACCCATCGGCCAGGCCAAGCTCGACCGCTTCAGCGACGGTGAAATATATTTTCAGATTCTCGAAAATGTCCGCGGCGCCGATGTGTTTGTCGTTCAGCCCTGCTCGTTTCCCGTGGACAGCCACCTGCTCGAACTGCTGCTGATGATCGACGCTTTCAAACGCGCCTCCGCGTGGCGCATCACCGCGGTGCTTCCGTATTACTGCTACGCGCGCCAGGACCGCAAGGACAAGCCCCGCGTTCCGATATCAGCGAAGCTCGTTGCCGACCTTCTTGAAACCGCCGGCGCCAGCCGCGCACTGACGCTCGATTTACACGCACCGCAAATTCAGGGCTATTTCGATGTGCCCGTGGATCATCTTTACGGTTCGCCCGTGCTGGTGGAATATTTCCGGCACATGAAGTTGCCGAACCTCACCGTCGTTTCTCCGGATGCCGGCGGTGTGGAGCGCGCCCGCGCCTTCGCCAAGAAACTTGACGCGCCCCTGGCGATCGTGGACAAGCGGCGCGTGGACATGGACGTCACCGAAGTGATGAACCTGATCGGCGACGTCAAAGGCCGCAGCACGCTGATCGTGGATGACATTATCGACACCGCGGGTACGCTGGTGAAAACTGCCGACGCGCTGATACGTGAAGGCGCCACCCAGGTCTTCGCCGCCTGTACGCACGCGGTTTTTTCCGGGCCGGCGGTCGATCGCATCGTGAAATCGAAAATCGCCGAAGTGGTGGCCACGGATTCCGTTCCGCTTTGCGAAGCGGCGAAGGGCGTCAAGAAAATTAAGATTTTGAGTGTCGCGGAACTGCTCGCCCGCGGCATTCGTTCGATTCACGAGGAAACTTCGATCAGCGAGCTGTTTATTTGAGTTTCTCGAAGTAGCACAGGCTTTAGCCTGTGAAGTTTGTGGATTTTGTAGCGGCGGCCTTCAGGCCGCCAAGGTTTCCGGCAGGCAGTGATGGCCGGAAAAAGATTTCAGGAAGGGAAAGAAGCTATGGCTAACATCATTGTTGAAGGCGCGCCCCGCGAAACTCGGGGCAAAAACGAAGCGCGGCGCTTGCGCGTTTCGGGGAAGGTGCCCGCCACGATGTACGGCGGCAAAGGCGACGTCCTCGCACTCGCCGTGAACACCAAGCAAGTCACCGCGATTCTCCGCTCCGAATCCGGGCACAACACCTTGTTCCAGGTAAACCTCGGCGGCAAACAGGAACCCGCGATCGTTAAGGATTGGCAAGTGGATCCCGTCACCGGCAATCTGCTCCACGTGGACCTGCTCCGCATCGCCATGGACGTTCGCATGAAGGTGAAAGTTCCCGTACACACCTTTGGCGAGCCGTCGGGCGTAAAGGTCCAGGGCGGCGTCTACGAAGTCGTCACCCGTGAAGTCGAAGTGGAATGCTTGCCCGCCGACATCCCCACCGAATTCAAGGTGGACGTCAGCGGCCTGGCGTTGAACCAGAGCTTGCGCGCCGGCGAACTGCCGATCGACGCCAAGAAGCTGAAGCTGCTCACCGACCCGCAGACGGTTCTCTCTCACGTCGTTACCCTGCGTGAAGAGGAAGAGAAGCCGGTGGAAGCAGCGGTTGCCACCGTTCCGGCGGAGCCCGAAGTCATCAAGAAGGGCAAGAAAGAAGTCGAAGGCGAGGAAGGCGAGGAAGGCGCGAAGCCTGCCGAAAAGCAGGAAAAGAAGAAGTAGTTCTTTTCCGCCCGGCACGCGCCAAACATCATGCGGCTCATTGTCGGCCTTGGCAATCCTGGTCCGGAGTATCAATGGACGCCGCATAATCTTGGTTTTCTGGCGGTGGATGAAATCGCAAATCGCGCTTCCATCCGCGTCGAGCGGCCCGAAGGCAAGGCCCTGGTGGGTTTGGGGAAAGTGGCCGGGCAGGAAGTGGTTCTGGCGAAGCCACAGACGTACATGAATCTCAGCGGGATCAGCGTTCGGGACCTGCTGGAAAAGTACGAACTGGGCCCCGAGGATTTGCTGGTGATGTTCGACGAACGGGATCTGCCGTGGGGCATGATTCGCATCGGCGAACGCGGCAGCGCGGGAACGCATAACGGCGCGAAGTCGGTTACCAGCGTCGTGGGTACGCAGGAATTCGCCAGGCTGCGGCTCGGGTGCGGCCCCGATCATCCGGTCGGCGATTTGGCGGACTATGTATTGCGGCCGATGAAAAAAGCGGTGCTGGAAGCGGCCAGCGAGATGGTGGCAGAGGTGGGCGACGCGGTGGAAATGATTCTGACGCAGGGAGTCGCCGCCGCCATGAACAAGTTCAACCGCCGCGTGCCGCCGGCGGCGGAAACTTTGTAGGGGCGACCTTCAGGTCGCCAAGTCTGGGCCACCTGAAGGTGGCCGCTACGGTGGTTTGCAGTAAACGAATTTCCCGGGCCCAGCGCCCGGAACAGAAGGAAACGAGGTCATCATGGAAGAACGCTTGTACGATCTGATTTTCATCGCCCGCCCGGCAACGCCGGAAGACGAAATCAAGAAGGTCATCACCACCATCGAGCATGCCGTCGCCGAAAAGGGCGGCAAGATCGAAAAGACCGAGCACTGGGGTACGCGCAAGCTGGCCTACAAAGTCGCCAAGCACCGCGAAGGCATCTACGTCTACCAGCAGGTTCGCACCAATCACGGCGAACTGGTTCACGAACTCGAGCGGCGTCTCGGCGTGCTGGACTCGGTGATCAAGTATCAGACCATCCGTCTTGACGAAGAAATCAAGCGCCAGAAGAAGCTTTCGCACAAGCGCGAGCAGCGCGCCGCCCGGCGTCCGCGCCGCGTGACGCAACCACCGGTTCCCCCGGCCCCGGCCGAACAGACCGCTGGCGCCGCCTAGCACTTGTAGCGGCGGCCTTCCGAGGCCAGCGCCTCTTGTATTGGCAGGCCTTTACATCGGCTGGTAATTTAAACCGAATTTCGATTTGCCACATTGGAAAGGTAGGAAGTTATGTCAGAGGAACAGAAACCAGTGCAATCCGCACCTCCATCGGCTCCAGCAGCCGCGGAAGGCGGCAGCGCCCCCGCAGCACCAGCCGCTCCCGCAGCCCCCGCGCACCGCTCCGAAGGCGGAGGTCCCCCTCGCCGCGAGGGCGGACACTCGCATTCCGGACCGCGCCGTGAAGGTGGTCCCGGCGGTGGACGCCGTGAAGGAGGCCCCGGCGGTCCAGGCGGAGGTCCCGGCGGCCCGCGCCGCGGCAAGCGCCAATATTTCCGCAAGAAAAAGGTGTGCAAGTTCTGTGTCGAGAAGATGGACTTCATCGACTACAAGCGCGCCGACATTCTTTCGCAATTCGTGCAGGAGCGCGGCAAGATTCTTCCGCGCCGCATGACCGGCGTATGCGCGCGTCACCAGCGCTGGCTCGGCGTAGCCATCAAGCGCGCCCGCAACATCGCGTTGCTGCCGTTCGCCGGCAGCGCCGCAGGCGTCCAAGCCCCGCGCGCCATCGAAGCCCCAAAGGCCCCGGTAGCATAGGCTTTAGCCTGTGCGGCCTCGTCGGCGCCCTTGTAGCGGCCGCCTTCCGAGGCGGGCGCATTTTGTAGCGGCGACCTTCAGGTCGCCAGGTTTTTAGAAATACCGAATTTCGAAAGAATTCAGGAGCACGCCATGCAGATCATTCTTCAAGAAGACGTAGAAAAACTCGGCCACCGCGGCGACGTCGTCACCGTGAAGCCCGGTTACGCCCGCAATTTCCTGTTGCCCAACAAAATCGGCATCCAGGCCACACCGGGCAACATGAAGGCCCTCGAGCGCATTCGCGGGGCGTTGGCCAAGAAAACCGCCACGGAACTGGATGCCGCCAAGAAGCACGCCGAGTCGCTGAACGGTGTTGCCATCAAGTTCCACCGCAAGACTGGTGAAAACGACCAGATGTTCGGCTCCGTCACCACCGGCGACATCGCGGAGGCCCTGAAGGCGCAGAAGTTCGAAGTCGACAAGCGCCAGGTGCAGCTCGCCGAGCCCATCAAGTCCATCGGCGAATTCCCGGTCACCGTCAAAGTCTTCCGTGACGTCACCGCCGAAATCAAAGTCCACGTCGAAAAAGAAGTCTAACTCAGAGCACTTGTAGGGGCCGCCTTCCGAGGCGGGCACCATTCCAGGGCACGCGACCTCGTGCCCTCTTTTTTTGAGTGCGGCAGGAGAGCTACCGCTTTTGGCCAGCGACGGCGCTTCTCGCAAACAATTGGGTTGTCTGAAGGTTTCCAACTCCGGTGATTTCCTTTGGCGCGATAGAGACCTCGGCCAATCTTTCCCCATATCGAAGCAGTCTCCTTAACGGTCGCCCGCCATTCAGTTCACTGCGTATCCCTGAAGTCCCAAACCGGCGAGGAGCGTCATTTCGGGAAACCGATCTAGAATTGCGCCGGGAACAATTCCTCTAACTCTCGCCATTCGAGCACATTCCTCCCTTATTCCATGGCATGGCGATTGCACCCCGTTCTCCCCAACGACCGTCGGCCTTAAGAAGTTACTAACTGTCGCGCAAGTTCTCGTCGCGATCCGCATTTGGGGAGCCCACAAAGATGTTCAAATTGAAGTTCGCTGCGCTGCCAATCCTTTTGTCGATGTTCTGTATCTCCAACGCTCAAGCCGGTCCTGCTGCCACGACGACCACATTGGCCATCACTCCTGGCACCACTGTGACAGCTGGAACCTCGGTCACGCTGACCGCCACGGTGGTGACCACCGTCGGAGGCGCGATGGTAGCGCCCGGCATGGTGCTCTTCTGCGATGCCAATGCCACGTTCTGTGAGGATTCCGGCATTCTCGGTGGCGCACAACTGGGAGCTGCCGGCACAGCCTCAGTGAAGGTGACACTTGGAGCTGGTACCTACAATGTTTTTGCGCGTTTCGCGGGCACCCTCGGTGCCGGCGCCAGTGATTCCGCACCCACACTGCTCACCATCAGTCCGAACGCCACATATGCTTCGACCACAACGATCGCGCCACCGGGTGGAACGTCGCCAAACTTCACTTTGATTGGAACAGTCACATCGTTTGGAAAAATCGGTTTCACCGGGAATATTTCGTTCCTGGATACCAGCAACGGTAACACCTCGCTGGCTTCTGCGGCACCCGATCCGGCGACTCTGGCGCTTCTGCTCACTCCCAAGCCGAATCTAGCGGACATTTCGACTCCCAGCGCGGTAGTCGTCGCCGATTTCAACGGAGATGGCAGCCCGGATGTCGCCATTGCGAACTTTGACGGTGGGAATGTCAGTGTGTTCCTGGGCGTCGGCGATGGCACGTTTGCCGCGGCGGTAAACTACACCGTCGGACTGGCACCCAACGCCATCGTGGTTAGAGATGTTGACAACAACGGCTTTATGGATCTGGTGGTCAGCAATTCCGAGGATGGCTCGATCACCGTCCTGATTAACCAGGGCGACGGCACTTTTTTGGCCAAACCTCCGATCTTCATCGGCGCGGTGCAGGGTATGGTCCTCGGGGATTTCAACGGCGACGGAAACCTCGATATCGCTGCCACCCTCTTCGGCACACCGGGCAATGTCGTTGTGCTTCTGGGTGACGGTGCTGGAGGATTTGCGCAAAATTGCCCCGATGGTTGTGTGTCCTTTCCCGTGGGAAATAATCCCGGGGCGCTGGCCACCGCGGATGTTAACAAAGACGGCAATATGGATGTGGTGGTCGCCAATCACGATTCGAACACCATCAGCGTTTTGCTCGGCAACGGTGACGGAACATTCCAGCCGCAATCCGTACTCTCGACAGGCACTGCTCCCACCGGAATAGCCGTCGGAGATTTCAACAATGACGGCGCCGTTGACATCGCGGTCAGCAACAACGGGGATAACACCGTTACGATTTTCCTGAACAACGGCACGGGTACTTTGGCCGCGTTACCTACCACCGTTCCCACCGGTGCTCTGCCATCCGGAATCGTCGCCGGCGATTTCAACGGTGACGGCAAGCTGGACCTGGCTGTGACCAACTTAGACGAGTTCACTGTGTACGTCTTATTGGGCGACGGCACGGGCGCTTTTCCGGCGCATGTTTCCGGCAACGTTGGCAATACTCCGGTGGCCATCGCGGCAGGTGATTTCAATGGAGATGGCCTGCCGGATCTGGTCGCGGTCAATAGCGGCGGCGCACAGGGGGCCAGCATCTTCGTCATCGCGCGCAGCGAAAGCGTGAATGCAAACGTTACTCCGGCTCCCGGCACACACAACGTGCTCGCCAGTTATGCCGCAGACACGGCCCGTATCCCGAGCCAGTCGACGACTGTACCGCTCGTAGTCCTCACCACCACAGCCACCACCTTGACCGCCAACCCCGCTAATTCCTCCGTCTTCGGGCAGTCCGTGACCTTCACTGCCACCGTTGCCCCACCGCCTGGCAGCGGCCCTGCGTTTGGCACAGTCAGTTTCGTCAACAATCCGGTTGGCGGCCCCGTCACGCTCAACACCGCCAATGTCGATGCCACCGGCACCGCGACGTTCACAACCAGCACGCTGGCCGTTGCCAGCTACAGTCTCACCGCCGTTTATTCAGGCAACGCCGATTCGGCCGCTTCGACCTCGGCTCTCACTCCGTACACTGTCGCCAAGGCCAACACTTCTACCTCCGTCACTTCCTCTCTGAACCCTTCCGTGTCCGGCCAGGGAGTCACCTTTACCGCGACCGTTTCCGCATTAGCTCCCGGAGCGGGAATACCCAGCGGCCTGGTAACCTTTCTGGTCAATGGCAGCTCCGTCGGTACCGGCACATTAAGCGCAGGGGTTGCCATTTTGATCACTCCGAACGTGCCGGTTGGCAGCCAAACCATCACTACGAGCTACAGCGGCGACAACAGTTTCAACAGCAGCAATGGTTCACTCACCGGCAATCCGCAAGTAGTGAACCCTGCGAACACGACTCTCTCCCTGACCTCCTCCGTGAATCCGTCCGTTTTCGGACAACTCATTACGTTTAGCGCCAACGTTTCCGTCGTTGCTCCAGGTGGCGGCGGTCCCTCGTCGGGAACCGTCACTTTCTTCGACAATGGGACGATGATCGGCAGCGGAGCGCTCGGCGACGGCCCGGCCACCTTCAGTATTTCCACGCTGGCTGTCGGCAACCACCCCATCACCGCGACCTTCGGCGGCAACGCCAGTTACAACGGCAGCACGGGCACGCTTACCGGTACTCCGCAAGTGGTCAGTAAAGCCAACACCACCATTGTGCTGGCCACCTCGGCGAGTCCCTCCACGTTCGGCCAATCGATTACGCTGACCGCCACGATCAGCCCGCAATTTAGCGGCTCGCCCAACGGAACTGTCACCTTTAAAACCGGCAGCACTGTGATTGGTTCTCCGGTTGCGGTCAGCGGCGGCACAGCGGCCTTGATGACTACCGCCTTGCCAAGCGGCACGCAAAATCTCACCGCCGTGTATTCCGGCGACACCAACTTCAACGCTTCCACATCCGCTCCGGTCAGCTTCACGGTTAACCCGGCGACTTCCACCACTGTGCTGACCACTTCGGCCAGTCCCTCCACTTTTGGAGCCTCGGTAACCCTTACGGCGACCATCACGCCGATTCCGACCGGCGCTTTGCTTGGCACCGTCAACTTCTTTAACGGTGCGACCAACATTGGGAGCGGGAACGTCAGCGCCTCCGGCGTCGCAACGCTTTCGACGGCGGCGCTTCCTGTCGGCGTACTCAGCCTGACCGCCGTATACTCGGGCAACGCTAACTTCGCCACTTCCACGTCAGCCGCCGTCAGCTTCACGGTCAACAAGGCCGCCACCACCACCGCGCTTGGGGTCGCCCCGAATCCAGTCATCGCCGGCCAGACGGTCACACTTACTGCGACCATTACTCCGACGCCCACCGGCACACCGCTCGGAACCGTGGACTTCTTCAATGGCGCCACCAACATCGGCACGTCCAACGTTAACGGCAATGGCGTCGCCACGCTTAGCACCGCGGCGCTGCCGCAAGGCACGCTGAGCCTGACTGCTACGTATTCCGGCAATATTAACTTCGCGACCTCCACATCACCGGCGCAAAGCCTGGTCGTCATCACTGCCACCACGACCGCGCTTATTGCCGCTCCCAATCCGTCCACGTTCGGGCAGTCCGTCACCATGACCGCGACGGTCACGCCCACTCCGATCGGCGCACCCATCGGCACCGTGAATTTCTTCAATGGCGCCACCATGGTCGGCACAAGCAACGTCAACGCGTCCGGAGTCGCCACGTTCAGCAGTACCACGCTGCCCGTCGGCACCTTGAGTCTCACCGCCGTTTATTCCGGCAACGCCGCCTTCGGCACTTCCACTTCGTCGGCGCTTAGCCTTACGGTTAACGTCGCGCCGACAACCACCACGCTGGCAGCTGCGCCGAGCCCCGGAACCTTCGGACAAAGTATCACTCTTACCGCCATGATCGCTCCAGTTCCCTCGGGAGCCGCGCTCGGCACCGTGAACTTCTTCAACGGCGCCACAAATATCGGCACGGGCAATGTCAACGCCTCCGGTGTCGCCACTCTGGCCATTACCACGCTGCCTGCCGGAAGCCTCACCCTTACTGCCGTTTATTCAGGCAACGTCAGCTTTGGTCCGTCTACCTCGGCCGGTTTGGCCCTCACCGTCAACACCACCTTTGCCGTGAATGCACCCGTCACCTCTTTCGTGGTTGTGGAAGGCGGGTCCGTGCCGATCACGATCAATGTTCCGCCTCTCGGTGGGGCCTTCAACAACGTAGTCGCAATGACCGCCACAGGCCTGCCCCCGGGAGCTACCGGCACATTTGTTCCACCCGCGGTCACGCCGGGCGCCGTTGGTGCGACAACGGTTCTGACGATTCAACTGGCGCCGCTTGCGGCTAACTCCTTCAAGCCTGGTTCAGAAACTGGCGGGGCTGTCCCGGCGTTTGCGTTCGTTGCCGGGTTGCTCCTGTTCATCCGCCGCAAACATCTGCGCAAGTCGCTGCGGCTCGCCGCCACATTCATGCTGGTCACGCTGCTTGGTTCCACGCTCGCGGGCTGCGCCGGCGGGTTCCTGCGGCCGCCCAGCACTCCTCCTGGAGCGTTCATGGTCACCATCACCGGCACCAGCGGCACGACGGTGAACTCCACGACGGTCGCGGTGGTGGTGCGATGAAAACGCCAGCCGCCAACCCCACACCAGCAATCACCGCGGATCGGGAAGCCACGAAGACTTCACTCACAGGATGGGAATTGACTTCGATGCAGATCGCCAAGACATGCCTGCTTGCTCTGGTTTTCGGTTCTCTATTTTGCCTTTTTCCGTCTCAACTCGGCGCGCAGGAGGGCGGGCGGATCGAGGTTGGCGTGGACTACAATTTTGTGCACACCAACGCGCCGCCCGGGCAGTGCGGGTGCTTTTCGATGCAAGGCGGCGACGCGTGGGTCGGCTGGTACTTTACCGACCACCTTTCCGTGGTGGCGCAGGGAGCCGTGCAGCACGCTTCCAACATTAATGGCACTACGGCCAGCTTGACGCTTGTCTCCTACCTGGCCGGCCCGCGTGTCAGCTTCCGTGAAAGCCATCGCATCGCGCCATTTGTGCAGGCGCTGTTCGGCGGAGCGCATGGCAGCGGCTTGCTCACTCCTTCGCCTGCCACCGGCCTTTCCAGCACCGCGAATGTTTTCGCCCTTTCCGCGGGTGGCGGCGTGGACTTCAAATTGTCCAGAATGTTTTCCATCCGGGCGATTCAGGCGGACTATTTTTATACCCGGTTTGACAACGGCGGGAATCAGCATCAGAACAACCTGCGCATTTCCGCGGGATTGTATGTGCATTTCTAGCCGAGCGCCTGCCGATTCACAATTCTTTGCGCACCGCTGAAGGGCGAAGGGCAGGCACGCGCTCGTCTGGGAAACTTTCCCACCGGTTTTCCTTCGCAATCCACACCCACTCCAATTGACGCGCGCGGATTCTCCCCGCACAATCCGTGAAGAACTTCGGCTCCGGGCGAAGATTCTCCGGAAGAAATTTCAGTGCTTGCTTTTTCGCGCCGCACTTTTCTATACTAGCGAAACAAAAGCGAAGAAAGGTTCCTCTTTTCGCCATGTCTGCAGAACCCGCTCTCGAACGCGCGCTGCCGAGCAACCTCGACGCGGAGCGTTCCATTCTCGGCGCCATTCTTTTGGACAACCACGCCCTGAACGCGGCGGTGGAGTCGCTGAAGCCCGACGATTTTTTCATCCCGCAGCACCGCAATATTTTTACCCGCATGATCGCGCTTGGCGAAGCCCAGCAGGCGATCGATCTGGTCACGCTCACCGAAGAGCTCCACCGCCGCAGTGAACTGGATGCCTCCGGCGGCGCGCCGTATCTCGCGTCTCTTGTCGACGGCATGCCCCGCGTCTCCAACATCGAGCACTACGCGCGCATCGTGAAGGAAAAGGCGATGCTGCGGAACTTGATCCACGCGACGCACAATATCCAGCAGCGCGCGTTCGAGGGGGAAGACGGCGCCGACGCGATTCTCGACAATGCCGAGTCCAGCATATTCGCCATCGCCGAAGACCGGATCAAAGCCGGACTCATCCCCGTGAAGGACATCGTTCGAGACAATTTTGAGCGCCTGGAAAAAATCTTTCGCGAAGGGAAGAGCGTAACCGGCATCTCCACCGGCTACGGCGAACTCGACAAGCTTCTTTCCGGCCTGCAGCCCTCGGAACTCATCATTCTCGCAGCGCGCCCGTCGCAGGGAAAAACAGCGCTCGCCCTCAACCTTGCGGAAAATATCTCCATCCGGGGCGGCCTGCCGGTCGCGCTTTTCAGCCTCGAAATGTCCAAGGAATCGCTGCTGCAACGCATGGTGGCCTCCGTCGCGCAGGTGGATGCGCACAAATTCCGCTCGGGCCACCTCAGCCGCGAAGACTGGCGCCGGATGACGGAATCCCTCGGCTCCATCTCCTCCGCGCCGCTGTGGGTCGATGATGCCGGTTCCAACAGCGTGCTCGAAATCGGCGCCAAGGCTCGGCGGCTGAAGCGCGACAAGGGGCTGTCGCTCCTGATCGTGGACTATCTCCAGCTCATCACCGCGCGCGGACGTTTCAGCTCCCGCCAGGAAGAAGTTGCGAGCATCTCCCGCGGCCTCAAGGGCCTCGCCAAGGAATTGCAGATCCCCGTCCTCGTCCTCAGCCAGCTTACTCGCGCACCGGAACGCGAAGAGCGCGGCCCGCAGCTCTCTGACCTGCGCGAATCCGGCGCCATCGAACAGGACGCCGACGTGGTGATGTTCATCTACCGCCCCAACTGGGGCAAAATGGATCTCTCTCCGGAAGAGCGTGACATGGCGGATATCATTATCGCCAAGCAGCGTAACGGTCCGACCGACAAACTGAAATTCGTCTTTCGCAGCCGCCTCACGCGCTTCGAAGAAGCCGCCCCCGACGCCTTCTCCCAATTCTCCGGCGGAGATGAGCACTAACGACAGGCTTCTGCTTGCCCTGACGAAGGAAGAGCGGCGGACTTTAGTCCGCCCAACATTCCGCCGAAACAAATTGTCCGCGCCGCAATTATTGTAAGGAGCCCCTCATTGCCCACTCACTTGACCGTCCGCTCGATCGTTCCAAAAGACTACGACCAGTGGCTGCCCTTGTGGGAAGGCTACAACGCGTTCTACGGCCGCTCCGGCCCGACGGCCCTCGCTCCAGAAATCACGCGGATGACCTGGTCGCGTTTTTTCGACGCTTATGAACCGATGTACGCTCTCGTCGCGGAAAGCGGCGGCCAGCTCCTCGGCCTCACCCATTACATCTTCCATCGCAGCACGATCTCCATCGCGCCTGTCTGTTACTTGCAGGATCTTTTCACCATCGAATCCTCCCGTGGAAAAGGGGTTGGCCGGGCCCTCATCCACGGAGTCTACGAGCAAGCTAAACTGGCCGGATCGGGTCGCGTTTATTGGCTGACACACGAAACCAACCATGCGGCGATGCAACTCTATGACAAGGTTGCCGAGCGCTCTGGGTTCGTCGTTTATCGCAAGATGTTTTAACCAGTTTCGGTTTCTTCAGACCCTTTCGGTCTGCCAATCGATTCTGTCTCGAATTTGGATTGATTCCACGCTTGACACACTGCGTCCGAACGCCCACAGCTATCCAGCTCGCCACAGGATTGAGCCTTTCGATTCCACTTGTATCTCATTGCTGAGTATGGCTTTGTTTGGTTTCCTGAAATCACGCGCCAATCGCCAAATGGCATCGGGATTGCACTCCATCCGGGTGTTGTCATTCTCGCTAGCGGCGCCTCATCCCGGCTTTTCGCCCTTGCGCTGGAATGCCTTACACTAGTTATTCAGGAATTTTCATGTCCCGCAGAAACAAAAATCAGAGTCCCGCGGATTTCATCGGCCGTCCCGTCTGGGGGGAAGTCTCTCTCTCCGCGCTCACCGGAAATCTTCGCGCCATCCGCGACTACGTGAATCCGGCCGGTGAAAAGCGCAAGACGCCGCGAAAGGTTCTCTGCATCGTCAAAGGCAATGCTTACGGCCATGGCGGCGCGCCCGTCGCCAAAGCTCTCGAAAGGGCCGGGGCGGACTGGTTCGGCGTAGCCTCCGCCGGCGAAGGCATCGAAATCCGCAAGGCCGGCGTTCGCACTCCCATCCTCGTGCTGGGCGGTTTCTGGCCCGGCGAGGAAAAAAATCTTCTCCAGCACAAATTGACGCCGGCGATTCACCGCTGCGAACAGCTTCTCGCCTTCGAAGCCGCGGCCGCAAAACTTCGCAAAAAAAATGTCGCCGTGCAGCTAAAGGTTGATACCGGCATGAACCGCCTCGGCATCTTGCCGAAAGACGCCGACTGCTTTGCGCGCCAGCTCGCGAAATGCAAGCACGTGAATCTGGCCGGCACCTTCACACATCTCGCCTCTTCCGAAGTTTTGACGGACACGGAACTCGGCCGCCAGACGCAGCAGCAACTCGATCGCTTTTATTCCACCGTCGAGCGGCTGCGCAAACTCGGCGCCGACACCGGCATTCTCCACATCGCGAACAGTGCCGCGATCGCCGCGCGTCCCGAATCCTGGGCGGACATGGTGCGCCCGGGGGCAATTCTCTATGGCTACCATCCGGGCTTTGATCCGCCGGAGCGCCGCAAAGAATTCGAAACAAAATTGCCTTTACGTCCGGTGATGAGCCTCCGCGCGCGCCTGATGAGTGTCCGCTCCATCGCGGCCGGCGAAGCCGTCGGCTACGACGCCACCTGGATCGCCCAGCGCCCTTCGCGAATCGCGGTTCTCTCCGCGGGTTATGCGGATGGAGTCCACCGTTCGCTCGGCAATCGCGGGGTTCTCTACATCCGCGGACACGCCGCCCCGATGATCGGCATCGTCTCGATGGACGTGGTCATGCTCGACGTGACCGACGTTCCCGACGCGGCGGTGGGCGACGTCGCCACGCTCTATGGCACGGATGGCGAATACACGTATCCAGCCAATGTGGTTGCCCGCAGCATCGGCACGGTGACCTCCGACCTGATCAGCGGGGTCAGCCAGCGCGTGCCGCGTTTCTATCTTCCTTAAACTCCCGTTCCGGCCACGGTTGGTCTGACTTGACGTAACGCTAATTCAAGAGTATACAGTCCATCACGTAACCTGCTCCGGCAGGAAGGGCCCTGTCCTCTGGATGCCTTCTTTGCTCCAAGCTCCACGGAGCGGTTCATCGTACGCGGTACGTCGAGGTCATATGAACGGTCCAGGGTCCCAACCAGCCGGCAGTCCGCTTTCTGAATCTTCGCTCGCTCCGTCCGCTGCAAGCCCAAACCTGGGCGAGGCGCTTGGCCGGGAGTGGGATTTCTGGGCGATTCGCCTTGCACTGTTCGGCAGCTCGATCGGGCTCTGCCTCGCCCTGCGTCCCTTCAATGTTCACGGGCTTCCCGCGGCAGGCTTCGGATTCTTCATCGCGATGGTGGTGCTGCTGGCTGAGCTCAGACTACGTCACGCGGAGATCAGCGGGCTTGTGGGAGGCTCGATCGGGGTGGTGCTCGGCCTGCTCGTTTCGCTCCTGATTACCCTCGTTGTTTCCCGCACTTCGGAATCCGAAACCGCCAAATCCTTTATCGAATTCGCTTCGTTGCTTTCCCTCGGTTATCTAGGTCTTGTGATTGGAACCCGCCGAGGGCGGGAAATGCGTCCCTTGCCGTTTCCGGAGCAGGCGAGCGTAGCCTCGCCGGGTGCTCCTGTTTCGTTGATGAAGCTTGTCGATACCAGCGTCCTGATTGACGGCCGGATCGCCGATATTTGCGAGACACATTTTCTGGACGGATCGCTGGGGCTGCCTCGATTCGTTCTGCATGAACTGCAGATGGTGGCCGATTCTTCCGATGCCCTGAAGCGGCAGCGCGGGCGCCGCGGCCTGGAAGTTCTGCAGCGCATGCAAAAAATGCCCGGGCTAGAAATTCGCGTGCTCGATGACGAGGTGTCCGGCACGTCGGGCGTGGATCAGAAACTGGTGGAACTGGCGCGCCGGACCGGCTCCAAGATTGTGACCAACGATTACAATCTGAACAAAGTTGCGCGCGTCCAGAATATCCCGGTGCTGAATATAAACGAGCTTGCCAATGCGCTGAAGCCCGCCGTGCTTCCCGGGGAATCGATGCGCGTATTGATTTTGCGGGAAGGGAAGGAACCGACCCAGGGAGTAGCGTATCTGGATGACGGCACAATGGTGGTTGTGGATGGGGCGCGACGGCTGATAAACCGCACGGTGGAGATCGTGGTCACGTCCGTCCACCAGACGCCAGCCGGCAAAATGATCTTTGGCCGCCTGGACGAACGAGCCGACTCCGGTTCCGTCCGGGCTGCCGCCGCAACTGCGTCCGCGTCCCCTGCCCCGCGTCCCGAAAACGCCATCGGCGGCAACGGCCATGCAATGCGCCAGCCCCGCTCCGAGGCTTCCACCGGGATTGAGGCTCCAAGCAGCAACCCGTACCCCGAATCAGAAACTTTGTAGGGGAGGCCTTGTGTGGCGGGCCGTTTCCTTAACCAGAACTACTCGTTGCTGCTTAACTCGGGCGCGCTGAAACCTTACGCGCCGGGAGCCAACCCCAAATCCTCTTTCTCCAGCTGCAAATAGTTCTGCAGAACCTCAACGACCAGCGCGTGATCCTCCCTCTGCGGCAACCCGGAAACCGCGATAGTTCCCACACAACCTGTCCCGGCCAGCAGAATTGGGAAGCAGCCGCCATGCGGAGCAAAATCCTTCAGCTCCAGCCCGGTCGCCGCGTGCAAGGTGGTTTTCGCGCGCTCATACTTCAACCCGATTGCATAGGAACTTCGCTGGTAGCGCATCACGACGTTACGCTTGCGGCGGATCCAGTCCCAGTTGTCGGGCGTAATCCCTGGCATGGCGCAGCAGAAAAGCGGCATTCCGTGCATCTGGATGTCAATCGCCACAGAAACTTTCCGCTTATCCGCCGCTGCTTTCAGCGCGGTTCCAATCGCCCAGGCCGTCTCCGCATCAAACTGCTTGAACTGCAGCCGCTTCTCTTGCAGCAGAATTTTCTCAATGTCCTGATCAATGCTCATGATCTATCCACTCCACAAAATTTCAGTTCCATGCAGGTCCGCGCGAAAGTTTCCGTATCATAGCAAGGTTTCCGTTCCCCGCTGAAACCGCCCGCATGTGGCACTCTGCCATTTTTCTTCCACCCCTGCTTTGCGGTACACTCTCCCTTCTGCATCCCGCGCTTGGGCCCGCAAGGTGTAGCTTCAGCCGGTCTGCTTTCACGCTATGGGTCAAATTACAGCGATTCTGCCTGCTGCCGGTCTCGGAACACGCATGGGCGCCGAGACGCCGAAGCAGTTTCTGGAGTTGGATGGAGTGCCCATCGCCGTTCTCAGCGTCAGGCGGATCGCGTCCTGCCCGCTGGTGACCCAAATTATCGTGGCTACCCGCCAGGACGGCATTGAAAAGCTGGAAGCCCGGCTTGGGCAGGAAAAATTCAAGCAACCGGTGCGGGTGATCAAGGGCGGAGACTCCCGCCAGGAGTCGGTGGCCGCGGCGCTGAAACTCGTCTCAAACGACATCGAACTTGTCCTGGTCCACGACGCTGTGCGTCCCTTCGTTTCCGTCGAGCATATTGCCCGAGTGATCGAAGAGGCCCGCCGTTGCAAAGCCGCCATCGTCGGAATTCCCGCGATGGACACGGTCAAAGAAGTAAAACGCGCCAGCCTTCCCGAAGACGTGGCGCTTATCACCAACACCGTTCCGCGCGAACGCATCGTCCTGGCGCAGACGCCGCAGGTTTTTGAAACGCGACTGCTGAAAGAAGCCTTCGCTCGCGCCGAAGCGGACGGCGTCAATGCCTCCGACGAAGCCGGCCTGGTCGAGCGCCTCGGTTACGATGTGCACGTGATTCACGGTTCCGAGCGCAACATCAAGATCACCAAGCCTGCCGACATGGAACTGGCCCGGTTTATTTTGCAACTGGAGCAGAAGAAGGCATGAGCGTCCGCTGCGGCATTGGCTACGATCTGCACCGGCTTGCCGAAGGGCGCAAGCTGATCATCGGCGGGATCGAAGTCCCGTTCGACAAAGGCCCGGTGGGACATTCTGACGGCGACGTGGTCGCGCATGCACTGTGCGACGCGCTTCTGGGCGCGGCGGGTTTGGGAGACATCGGCACGCATTTTCCCGACACCGATCCCAAGTGGAAAGGCGCGAACAGCCTGCAATTCCTTGAGCATGCCCGTAAACTTCTCGATGAAAAACATCTCGTGATCGACTATGTCGACGCCGTGGTGATCCTGGAGCGTCCCAAGCTCGGCCCGCATTTCTCGAAGATGCGCGAGGCCTTGGCGAAATCCCTGCGCGTCCCCGCCGAAAAAATTCACCTCAAGGCAAAAACCAACGAAGGCGTGGACGCCGTCGGCCGCGGCGAAGCTATCGCCGCCCACGTGGTAGCCACCCTCTCCGCGTAGCAGCCGCCTTCCGAGGCGGGCCGCTCCTGATACGCTAAACTTTCCCCATGCCCCTCAACGACTACCTCGCCGAACATCCTCCGCATCCCAATCCCTATTCGGCAACCGACATCATCACTCTTCTTCGCGAAAACCGCTGGCTAACCACCGACCCGACGCCCGAACAAACTGCCTGGGCCGGCCGCGCCGCCCAACTCCTCGGCCACTACGCCGAAAACCGCGCCGCCCTCGCGAATCTCTTGCGTCCTGTCTTCGACTACGACGCCGCCAAAACCCTGCAATCCCCTGACGCCCAAGCCGCCATCTCGCGTTACGCCGCCCGCGACGTTGTCCGTCATCTCGCCCTGCTGCTCCTCGAACCCGCTCCATTCACTTCCGAGCGCTTCAAGGAAGTTGCCACCTACTTGAAGGAAACCTGTGGCGTGCGCAGCCGCGACCTCTTCAATCCCATCCGCCTTGCCCTGGCAGGCCGCACGGGCGAAGGAGAACTCGATCGCGTTATCCTCCTCATCGACGAGGCCGCTGCTCTGCCTTTTGCCGTCCCGGTAAAATCTGTCCGCACTCGCATCCTCGAATTCTGCTCCGCGCTGGATTAAGCGAAAAGTTGATCGTTAGAAGTTTTAAGCTAGAGGTTGATCACGCCTCTTCTCCGAAAACTTTCAACTTCAAGCGTTCAACTGTAAACTCTCTTCTCATGGATCGTCTCACCGGCATTCACGCCATCCGCGAAGCCCTCGAAGCCGGCAGCGCCTTCGACCGAATCCTTATCGCCAAGGGCCGCCAGGACACCCGCGTCGAAGAAATCGTCCAACTCGCCCGCGCGCAAAATATTCCTGTGCGCTTCGAAGACCGCAGCCAGCTGGATCGCCTCGCCAGTTCCCGCGATCACCAGGGCGTCGTAGCCATTGCCGCCGCCCGGCCCCCGGCCACGCTCGAAAGCCTGCTCGCCCAAGCCAACAAATCCAAAGGCCAGATCGGCCTGATCGTTCTTCTCGACGGCGTCGAAGATCCCCACAACCTCGGCGCCATCATCCGCACCGCGCTAGCCGCCGGAGCCCACGGCATCGTCATCCCTGAACGCCGCGCCGCAGGCCTAACGGACACGGTAGCGCGCGCCTCAGCGGGCGCGTTAGCGCATCTGCCCGTAGCCAAGGTCGTGAATCTAGTTCGCGCAATGGAAGAATTGAAGGAAGCAGGTTATTGGCTGGTAGGCCTGGATGAAACCGCCGAAAAGAGTTACACCGACATCGACTACACCACACCTACCGGCATCGTCATGGGCGGCGAAGGCAACGGCCTGCACGAATTAACCCGCAAGCGCTGCGATTTTCTGGTCTCGCTGCCAACCACCGGCCCCGTAAAATCCCTCAACGTAAGCGTAGCCACCGGCGTAGTCCTCTTCGAAGCCCTCCGCCAGCGCAATCACGGAAAACGGTAACCAGTAATCGATAATCAGCAATCACAAGGAGATGCGGAGTCTCACTGCCAATAAAGCCCGTCAAGCAAGATTGTTGGGAGTGTTAGCACCAGCATCAACTTGTCCCGTGAGCGAACTAATCCTGCAAGTGGAATTAATTCCGAGTTCCCCGTGGCCGAGAGGAGGCGTGGACCACTATTGCGCGGCGACACCTGGCCCATTCACCGGAATTCCAATGCGGCGAATGAGGTCCTGAAATCGCGGGTCGGAGCGAAGGTTGTCCCAGAAGGGATCAACATTCAAATTCGTCAGATCTTCGCGCTCATCGCAGGCTTTCTCGAGCGCCGCTAGTGCCAAGTCCTGATTCCCCATTTGCACTTGAAGGAGGGCCTCGTCCCAGAAGGCAACAAAGGAACCCGCCTTTCTTCGATCCTTATAGAACTGTAGGCGGTTTATCAATGCGCCCTTGTATCCGCCGCGTGCATAGGCGGTCTTCATCGTTGTGGCCAGACTTTGCTCGCCCTCTCTTATCGATAATTGCTCGATCACCTTTATACTTTCTTCGTACATACCTTTGTTTGCG
Source organism: Candidatus Limnocylindrales bacterium (assembly GCA_035577585.1). GTDB lineage: Bacteria > Acidobacteriota > Terriglobia > Acidiferrales > UBA7541 > Acidiferrum. The sequence continues at coordinate 4,704 of DATLVJ010000201.1, read as the reverse complement.
TAAGCGTGAGACAAGCTTTCCAGCGCATCCTCAAAACCAGGATCCATCTCGAGTACCTTGCGATTCTCAGCAATGGCCCTGTCGTATTGCCGCAAGTAGCGGAAGTGCTCACCGGTGTTGCGAATAAGGCCCAAGGAGACGGGATCAAGCTGCCGTGCAATCTGGAATTCACGAAAAGCTTCGTCAAAACGGCCCGCGGAATCGAGATACATCGCATACATTCGGTGGCTTAGTTCATGGCCCGGATTAAGCTGGATAGCACGCTTAAATTCTTTTTCCGCACCCAGCCAGTCCCAATCGTAAATCCAATGCACCCAGCCGAGCGCGGCGTGCGCCTCCGCCAGAGTATCGTCGAGCTTTAAAGCTTGCTCAGCCGCTACTTTTGACTTTGGCATCACCTCCGATGGCCTCTCGTAATATGCCAGTTCATTGTAGGCATGTGAGAGTCCCGCATACCCAAGGGCAAATGTTGGATCTTTGCGGATGGATTCCTCAAAATATTCGGCTGCTTTTCGTGTGCCCGGCCCGTTGAATTTGTGCCAGAAGTAAAGGCCTTGAAGATAGTCGTCGTACGCCTCTGGATTCACTTGCGCCTTAGAGCTTGTGTAGGTACCCCCCGGGGGATCCAGCTTGTGTTGAATCTCCATCACAATACTGTCTGCCACCTCCTGCTGGAGAGCGACGATTTCGCGCATGTCGCGGTCATAAGTTTTCGCCCACAAGTGACGATCCGAACGAGCTTCCAGCAATTGCGCCGTGATTCGCAAGTGGTTTCCCGAGCGGGTCACGCTGCCTTCAATGACTGCGTCCACCTTCAATTCATTTGCAATTTCAGGCAAGGGTTGGCGGGAACCCTTATAGTGCATTGCCGATGTGCGCGAGATGACACGCAAGGAACTGACTTGCGCGAGCCCGGTGATCAGAGCGTCCGTCATGCCGTCGGCAAGATATTCCTGATTAGGGTCTCCTGAAAGATTCTCCAAAGGCAGAATGGCAATCGAGTGAATCGGAGGCCCGCCGGTAGCAAAAATCCGGTTGCGGATTCCGGCAAAGTTGAAGGCAAAGGCAGCGGCAAGGAGTGCCGTGAGTCCCAGGACGGGTGCCCAAGCGTGCCATGAGCGAAAGAGAGCCGGCTTCTGGAGTGGCACGCTGAGCCCCGGTGGTGGCGAGACATTCGGTTCGGAAATGCGTTCAACCGGGGCGATAAACCTGTAGCCCTTGCCAAGGGAAGTCTCCACGAAGAATGGCTGTTCGGCGCTGTCATTCAGCGCTGAACGAATCTTGCGAATGGCATTATTGATTCCATTCTCGGCATCGAAGAAGAAGTCCTTGCCCCAAATTTTCTCAACGATTTCTTCACGTTTGAGAAGGTGGCCCTGGTTTTCAGCCAACAGAATCAGCAACTCCATCGGCTTACGTTCCAGACGGAGGCGATGGCCAGCGCGAGTTAGCTCGAATCCGTCAGGATCGAGCTGGTAATCCCGGAAGCGCAGCTTTGTGGAGGACATCAAAACTTCCAGTGAGAGCTAGCGTGAGTATAGCCCCGTCGTTCGAGCCAGAGAACACACGAATTAACCTAATCCACTCAAGGAGTTATACCGATAGGTAGAAGTGAGAAAGGCACAAGACGCGCGCGATTGACTTACCTCGGAAACCCGATAAACCTGAAGCCCGCCGAAACTGGGGCCAGAAACGAGGAACATCATGGCAGGCACGCAGCCAATCACCCGATTTAGCAAAGTAATGGAGATATTTCTGTGGGTGGTTGCGTCAGGGGTGCTGGCCGAGAACATTTTCCTTTTTCTTCAGAACCGTCGCCTGAACGAAGCGTTGGCTCCCCAAATCACCGCCGGAATGCAACTGCAGATGCTCTCGGGAATAGCCTTTGATGGCCGCCTGGAGCCAGTATCCCTTCCCCCGGCAGGCTCCAAGCTCCTCATCATCACTTTTTCTCCGGGTTGCCCGGCTTGTCAGGCAAATCAAGATGGCTGGATGAAGCTGGCGAGCACACTTGAACAAAAAAGCGTTCGCGTGCTGTGGGTGAGCCGTGACCCCATCGAAATCACGCGAGACTATTGCACGAAGCACGGAATTCGTCTCTCCGATACGTTGGCCGAGCCGCCCTACCAAACTTTTGCGCAACTCGGGCTTGCGCGAGTCCCCAACACTCTGCTGGTGGGAGCGAACGGCACAGTGGAGAAGGTGTGGCCCGGGCGTCTGGACCGCGCAGGTTGGAATTCGATGTTTGCATATTTTGGCGAACGGGAAGGGATGGCTTTGCCGGACCGAGTTGAAGTTGGCACGCGCAGCACTGACTAGGAGTCCGAACCATCCCAAAAGTCCGCTAAGACGTAGATCATAAGAAGGAAGGAGAAAAAGAAATGTCAACACGAATACCGAAAGTACTTTTGTTCGTGGCGCTCCTGGCAGCATTCGTGGCCAGCGGTGCCCCGGCCTTGGGGGGCTCGCGTACATGCCGCTGTTACCACTCGGGTGACAGACCACTACTTCCGCCTTCGGGAGGATGTCACTTCGACCGAAGCACTTCGCAGTGTGTCAATTCTTCCTGCCCGGGGACTTGCTTGTAATCCTCGCTCATCGGGTACGGCTAAAAGGTCCACTTACCCAGCGCCCGCAAGGGATGCTGGCAATCTTTAAGGAGGTCTTCGATTATGAGCAGTTCAAGAAAAAGGTTTGCGATACTGTTTATTCCAGTAGGCCTGATATTGCTCGCAACGTTCCTTGCGGCGCAGGGGCCGCCGAATCAATGCTTGAATGCGTGCCGACAGACGTTTACGAGTGCGGTGAAGGCGTGTCACGGAGATCGTGCGTGCTTAGCCGCCGCACATGCAGTAGCTCAGGCCTGTGTCCAAAGCTGCGGACCTTCCCGGTAATCTACCCTATCCGGCCGATGCACCTGCGACATGAATCGCGGCATCGGGATCACAGGTTCCTTATTCGGCCGGCGCCTGCTCAGAGATCATAGGATTGGAGCTGGCCGGGACTTGACCTCCTGTGTGAGCGCGAGTAGTACAGGCTGCTCAGAAGCTCAACATGTCTGACTAATGCGGTGATCACAACAGGTCAACGCAGCACTTGCCTGGAGTTTACTGGGGGGCGCCAATGGCGCATGAACTCCAACCGGCAGCTGCGTCGGTGGTGAGAGCGCGATGCAGTTGATACTAGCGCCGCCCGCTTTGCTTCTCGCGGCTCACGATCATCCGGTCAAACGCTTGCGGCATGCCTTCGCGCGGCGAGTAGGGTCCAGGCTCGTACGCCCGCGAGCTAACACCTTTTTGTCCCAACTCCGAAATTGCCCAATCTTCCCGGTTTGTCTGGTCCCAGAATTCCACCACGTCGTCCGCCTGGAAATCCTCTTTGGCCATTTCCGCCGGATGAAAGTGCCATTCGCAAATCACCTGCGTCCGGTCCACCGCCTGCGGCCACAGAGTGTGCGCCATTACGTAGTCCGGGTGCAGGCTCAAGAACAAATTCGGATAAACCGTGTAGTACAGCACCACGCGTCTCTGTTTTTCGTTCAGCCCCGGAAGATGCGCGCGCCGGCGCTCTCCATCGGTGCTCATGGTCTGCGCGCCGCCTCGAAACTCCATCGAGCCGCCGATGTACCCAGCCTGTGGCCGATCGTTTTCTCCACTCAGATAATCTGTGATGCGATGCAGCGCCGGATGCAGCAGAGGACAATGAAGGCATTCGTTGTAGTTCTGCACGATCAGTTTCCAGTTAGCTTTCACGTCATAGACCATCCGCTTGTGCATTCTCAGGTCCTGCATTCCCCACGCCGCAAATTTTTTCGGAAGCTCCCCAAGCTGCTTTCGGAGCGGTTCTGGCCGCTTTGCAAGGTTTACGAAAATGTGTCCCGCCCACTCTTCCGCGCCTACCGCATAGAGCGGATACGCCTCGCGCCGGAATCCGCAATCATCCATATGCGGCGCGCCCAGCAGCTTCCCGTCCAGTCCGTATGTCCAGCCGTGATATGGGCACTGAATCCGCCCCGCAAATGTTCCTTCCGCATCGCGGCAGAGTTGCGTTCCGCGATGCCGGCATACGTTGTAAAACGCCTGAACCACCCCTCCCTCGTTCCGCGTGATGATGATGCTTTCTCCCGCGACCTCCCGCAGAAAAAAGTCGTTCGCGTTCGCAAGCTGCTCGCTCCGTCCCACGCACAACCACATCCCATAGAAAAACGTCTCCATTTCGCGGTGGAAATTCTCCGGATCGGTGTAGTATCTCCGCGGCAAGGTTTTCTGCTGCGCCCTCGTCGCTGCCGGCCTGCTGGTTTCTGTGCGCCTACCGGTCCTGGCCCGCATGCTCTTCGTCAGCTTGCTCATGTTCCACCCCAGTCCCGTCAAAATCTATTCTCCTTCACCGCGCCTTTGCAACATGCCGTTTCTGAGTTTTTCACTTCCAAAGCCAGCTCCTCCAACTGCTCCTGGAGTTCTGAAAATATGTATAGCTGGTTAGACGATTGGTCGGCAACCCGGAACTAGTAGGATGGATCCTGGTAAACGTGGTGGGTAGAAGTATCCACATGTTGGGAAAGGCGATTAACTTGGCAGTTGGAAACGGATGGATAGCAACAGATCGGCGTTGAGTATCGGTTACTTGACTTTGACACTTGTGCACTGCACAATGCGCACAAAACCATGCCAAGCGAACCTGGGTTATCCAATGCACTTCCGATTC
>DATLVJ010000200.1:0-2555 GCA_035577585.1 Candidatus Limnocylindrales bacterium | reverse complement strand
AGGCCGGCGCAAGCTCGATTCACGGCGAAGTCTACGAATATCTCCGCAACAAAATTTTCAATGCGAACGATTTCTTTCTGAACGCGGTTGATCGGCCAAGGCCACCCTGGGTGCAGAACCAGTTTGGAGTGAATGCCGGCGGGCCTTTGAACATCCCTCACCTTGGCGGAAGGAATAGGACCTTCTGGTTCGCCAGCGGAGAGGGCTTCCGGCTGCGGACAAGCCAGCCGTTTACGGCGACTGTCCCCGATTCGCAGGAAAGAAAGGGGATTTTTTCGGAGATCTGCAAAACAGGATTCACGGCGGGCATCTGCAACGATCGAGGCGTGGACTCAAACGGCCAGCCCGTGGTGATTAATCAGATTTACGATCCCTGCGGGGGGAGCGTGAACGCGCAAGGTGCTTGCCCGGGAAGCACCGCAACTCCCACGCCTTTCCCGGACAATATTATCCCTCAAGATCGGATCAATTTTACCTCGGGAAAGCTTCTGAACCTTTGGCCCGCGCCGACAAACCTGGTGGCAACGACTAACAATTTCACGACGGCGGCGCCTACCGGCGGAGATCACACCCAGTTCGTTGGGCGGCTGGACCAGAACATCACCGGCAAGCAGAGGCTTTTCCTGCGATTTAATTACTGGCACGTTCTGGATTTGCCGATCGACCCGCTGGGGACAGGACTGTGCGCGGATCGCTGCGCCGAGGATTACCACACCTACGCGACCGCCGCCGGATACACCTACAACGTCACGCCCACGACTGTTCTGGGCTTCAATGCCAGCGTCAGCCGGTTCTCTTATAACCGGAGCCCGAAGAACACGGACTTCGACCTGACCACCATCGGCTGGCCGGCGAGCTATAACCAATCCGTGCCGGCCGAAATGCGCACACCGCCGACGCCGTGCGTGGCGAACTTTGCCGACAACATCATGTGCACCCAGGGCCAGAGCTTTATCGAAGACCGGAACACTCAATTTTACGTTTCGCCGAGCGTTTCAATGTTGCAGGGACACCACCAATTTCATTTTGGTTTGCAGCTCGAAGTCGGGCGTGACAACTACGCACAGTCCAACATCGCGAGCGGCGCATTCGATTTCTGCGTTTCCGGCCAGGCGTGCTTCACTTCCCTTCCAGGAGTCTCCGGGACGGGGCTTGGGTTTGCGGATTTCTTGCTGGGATATGCGGACAATTTCAACAACCTGGAAAACCATTTTTTTGCCCAGGCCGTGGTTCCTTCGTTCACGGCGGGTCAACAGATTTACCGGGCTTTGTATTTTGGCGATTCCTGGCGCGCCACACGCAATCTGACATTGAATCTGGGATTGCGGTATGACCTGCAGGGCCCGTGGTCCGAGCGGTTCGATCGTTTGTCGTACTTTAGCCCGAAAGCAACGAACTACCTGACCCAATATCTTCCCGCGGGTTCGCAAGGGGTGCTCGGAGACGTATTTCTCGTGAGCCCCGGCGACCGCAACAATCTTCCCCTGAGAAAACTGGCCTTCTCGCCACGAGTCGGTTTTGCTTACAGCGTGGATTCCAAAACAGTGATCCGCAGCGGTTATGGAGTTTTCTGGATACCCGATTATGTGTCATTCAGCCTGAATCCGCTGAACGACATGGTCAATGGCGGTGCGACTACCTATACCGGAACGGTGGACGGAACTCACCCGGTCAATACCATCGCTCTGCCCTTCCCCGCCGGGATTGCGCAACCGCCTGGGCGAACGCTTGGCACGCAGGGAACGCAGCAGTTCCTGACGCAGGTCGTTCAGTCGATCACCGTGGTGAATCCGGGCAACCACCCGCAGGGGTATGTCCAGCAGTGGAATCTGGATGTGCAGCGTGAACTCCCCTTGGGTTTCTTTTTGTCCGGAGCGTATGTGGGCTCGCGAGGGACGCATCTGGCGCAATATTCCGAGCAGATCAACCAGATATCGGATGCACTGCTGGCCCAGGCTGCGGCGCAAGTGAATCCTTCGCTGCCAAACCCCAGGCAAAACGTGACCCTGGTGCAGCCGACACCAAATCCATTTTTCGTCAACGGCCAGGCACTGGCGCTGGCGGGCCCAACGACGACCGTAGGACAACTTCTCCGGCCATATCCTCAGTACGCGGGCGTACAGCTTGCCGGTCAAGGATCGTACGACAGCATTTATCATTCGTTTCAACTGACGGTGCAACGGCGTTTTGCGGATGCTGGTTCGCTGCTGATTGCCTATACCAATGCAAAACTGATCAGCGATACAGATACCCTGACTGCCTGGGTAGAGGCGGGAGTGGGAGGAATCCAGGACAATAACAATTTGCGCGGGGAGCGTTCGTTGTCGTCGCAAGACGTTCCGCAGCGCCTGGTGATCAGTTACGTTCTCGACTTGCCTTTTGGCAAGGGCAAACGGTATCTCTCGGGTGTGGAGGGATGGAAGGACAAAGTCGTGGGGGGTTGGGGGGTGGATGGGGTGACGATTTTTCAGCGCGGATTCCCGCTGGTGTTTACGAACGGCCAGGTGAATGGCACGACCCTGTTTGGCGGGGGCTCGCGGCCGAACGTGATTCCA